>NZ_JAWOTL010000010.1:0-190852 GCF_033338835.1 Vibrio sp. Vb0888 | reverse complement strand
TGGAGGCGCCTCCCGGAGTCGAACCGAGGTCCACGGATTTGCAATCCGCTGCATAGCCACTCTGCCAAGGCGCCTTTTTATTACGCTTCAGGGCTCTACCCCGTTGCGTTGGTGGCTACTTTACGGATTGAGAGAAGATAGTCAAACAAAAACATTTCATTTTCTGTTCGTTTGATTTCTTTTAAGTCAATTCGACCAAAGTTCGATCTTATTGGCTTAAAACGAAGCAATATAAATCTCGCTTTCAGTTCGTTTTGTCCCATGAAACATTAAGGCGTTTAATAGTTGCTGACCCTTTTTAGCAATCTTCCCACAACATTAGGGTGATAAGACCAAGTGTGATCAAACATCGACATTAATGCAGGATTTCCGTATTTCGATAAGCTAATCGCGTGAAAACGGTTTTTCTTCGCTTTGAGCGCATCCACTTTGGCCAGTAACTCGTCTTGTTGTTTTGGCGCGATAAAGTCGGAAATGACTACCATGTCTGCGTTTTTATATTTATCACCGCTCATCAAGTCGATAGATTTAATCAAAGTTGGCTCTAAGTCTGTACCACCATGGAAGCTATAAGTTAGAAAGTCCGCCGCCTCGCGCAGACCATCTTGTTTGGTTAGTTCGTAGGTAATGTGTTCCGTAGAAAAAATAATGACATAGCAATCACGTTGCTCCGCTAGTGCGATTTGCATCAGAGCATAAGCCATGGCTTTGGCGCATTGCTCAGGAAAGCCACTCATGGAACCGGACGCGTCCACACAAACAATGAAGGGGCCTTTTTCGATATCTACCGCTTTATGGTCAGGTCGGTGAGCTTTAACTTTACGTAACGTGCGCGATTTGCCTTGTGTACGATAGTTCATGAGCCGTTTATCAACTAAGTGTTTATAGAACACAACTTCAAGTTCAGGATACGCCAAAAACATCGTTTCGTTGGGAAGTAGCTTATTTAGATCATCGCTTTCGTGAATACCAACAATATCATCCGTCGCCTCATCACTTTTCTCTTCGACCAATTGAAGTTCTTCAGTGGGCGCACGATTTAGTTCAGGATCATTTACTTGCCCCGCCATACGACCGAGTTGCTCCGCAATTTCTTGCAAGCCTTGGTGCTTCTTCAGAAACTCAGCATGGCGTTTCATCACCGTTAAGTCTGTTTTACTCAACTTGGCAGATGCCATATCCCACAGGCGCCCTACACTTTCAGCATCACCCGACTCCGTGACTTTATCCATATTACGCATGGTTTCCATACGTTGATACAGGTCTTTCAGCACCTTTTCTTTATTGGCTTCAAGCTCGCTTACTTGCGCTTGTTTTATTGCATCGGTGAGGCTTTGGTACCATTGATCACAAAAGTAATGTGGGAACATAGGGTTATTCATCCCTTTGTTCTTTTCCATCATTCGGCGAGCTTGCATGTAAAACGCAGAGTGCCATTCCAGCTTTTTAATCACATCTTCGATGTTTTCAAAAAACGCCTCTTCATCCCAGTGAATGACCTCTTGATATAAAGACAGCTCTTGTTGGAAACGCTCTGTCTCACATACCTTGGTGATCCGTTTTTTAACGCTGCCTCGCCACTTTAACAAGTGACCTTTGACCGAAGATTTAACGCCTCGGTTTTCTGCCATCATCATGACTTGTGAACGCGCCATCAAATCATTAACTGCGCTATCGATGATGCCAGAGTCGGCCACCATCAGCGCGAGGTTAAGTCCGTCTGCACCTAGCATGTCGTCTCCTTATGAGAAAAACTGATTTAAGTTTTTAAAGCGTTGGATAACTTTTTCACTTTCTGCTTGGATTGATTCAAGTCTCTGACTGACCTGTTGTAGACTCGACTCCATTAGGCGGGGTAGTTCAGGATCAACAAAGCTATGCGGAAGCGCATCATGAAAGTTCGCTTTCACTTTGCGCATATGGTGTTCTGCCTCACTAAGCTGATTTACGGCTTTTTCGCTCTGCGTTAACCACTTTTGGTAAAGCTCTACATCCAAGCCCTCTTGAGTCACTAGGCTAACCAAAATGCCTCGATTCGCGATATCACGGATAGCTAGGTTATTCGCCGCGTCAACGTCAAATCGTAAACGGCACATGTTGGTGTTTTGATTGACGTAACCATACACATCACCGCTTCCCTCTTTAATGACTCGATCTAACTCATCTTTGGGTACATAAACCCAGCGGCTATCACCTTTTTCTGATTCTGAAACCGACATGTTGCTTTGCAAGACAACCAATTTAACTAAGTTAACGGCTGCGCCAACTTTGTACATCTTGGCTTTAGAGGTATCAAAGCGCATGGTTTCTTTACGCAAAATACCCGTTGCCGCTTCAGACGTTAACGTCATGCGGTAGGCATCTTCAAGTTCATGTTGAACATCAACCAAAGACTCTCGGCAGTACTCAATTTCCTGCTCCGCGTCTTGTTGATCAAATGCATGTTTTAAGGCGAACTCTTGAACCACTTCACGTACCACATCTCGCGATTCAGGACTGTTCCATAAACAATCTTGCAGCAGTAGAAGGTCAAGCGGATTGATTTCATCGCGACCATTAAAAAACGCGCTCGCTTTTAACAACTTCACGGCTTTCTTCCAGCGGCGGTCAGAGACATACATGTCGGTATTGGCCACATCGCCAAACTGAGCTTCAACTTTGCTTTCTAACATCGTTTTAAGCTGGAAAAGCTTTTCGAATGCATTATCGGTTAGCGTCAATTTGTCGAGCTGTTGTTGCCATTGATGATATTCTTCATCAGTTATCGCTAGGCCTTCTGGTACTTGTGCCTCTTGCGATGTGCCCACAGTCAACATCGACTTAAAGTTTTGTTTATTCTGAATTCGATTCACAAACACACGCACCAACATGCGGTCGTAGAGGGCATCCAATCCACTATCTTCATCGGGTAATTCATTGGAAGCCGATACCAACAGGCGCATTGGCACACGCTCGATATCGCTGCCATTTTTGAATGTTTTCTCATTAACCACTGTCAGCAATGTGTTAAGAATTGCAGGGCCCGCCTTCCAGATTTCATCCAAAAATACGACTTGTGCAGTTGGCAAATACCCTTTAGTTAAGCGAACATAACGGCCGTTGTCTTTTAGCTCTTGGATACTCAGTGGCCCAAACACCTCTTCAGGGGTTGAGAAGCGCGTCATCAGGTATTCGAAGTAACTGCTGTTATCGAACGCTTGGATGAGTCGTTTGGCAATTAAGCTTTTTGCAATACCAGGGGGACCTAAAAGAAAAACACTTTCACCAGCAAGTGCAGCAAGAAGGCAGAGCTTGATCGTATGTTCACGCTCATAAACGCCATCCGTTAACGCTTTCGCCAATTTATTGATGCGTTCTGAGAGAAGCGCTTTTTCGGCATTTGAGGCAAATAAGGTTTGTGTCATACGTTCTCCGGCTGCTGAAGTAGTATTGCGTTAACATTTTTATACACTTGTTATAACTTTGTTACAAATGTATTTTGTCGAATTCCCCTTATAGCAGATGCTTTTCCCCTTCTTGACGAAGCAATCAAAGTTTCCATTTATGAGACATTGCTCACTTAAAGTGCAAACGCTTTCGTCGTGTTGCAGTATTTTTTGCTTTTGTTTCCCACCATTTGTGGTTAATGTCGAAAAACGTCAAAAATGCGGTAACAGCTAGGGTTCATAACTGCATGAGCAAGATAATTCATAAATGGAAGCAAATTTCTCTGATTGAAGAAGACGTTATGCTTCCTACAGGACAGGCAATTACGCACACCACAATCCATCATCCGGGTGCTGCGGTGATTCTCCCTATTACAGCGGAGGGTGAGATTGTCCTTGTCCACCAATTTCGGCCTTCACTTAATAAATGGCTATTGGAACTTCCTGCTGGTACCAGGGAAGGCAACGAAGAGCCACTCTGCTGCGCCAAAAGAGAGTTAGAGGAAGAAACTGGGTTTAGTGCAGAGAAATTCACGTCTCTCGGCCAAGTCACTCCTCTTGCCGGATTTTGTGATGAGATACAGTATCTATTTGTTGCCGAAAAGCTCAACAAAACAAACCGTTACGAGTGCGATGAAGACGAAGTGATTGAGGTCGTCACCTTGTCAATCAAGCAACTCGAAGAAAAGATTGTCGATGGCACGATCACCGATGCCAAAACGATCGCTTGCTTAAGCAAAGCGCGCCTTTGCGGATATATTTAGGACTTTGACCAAGGAGACATTCATGGATTTTCGATCAGATACCGTTACACAGCCCACCCAAGCCATGCGAGAAGCCATGTTTAAGGCCCCCGTTGGGGATGATGTTTATGGTGATGACCCTACGGTCAATGAGCTTGAAAAATTTGCTGCGCAGCTTGCTGGTTTCGAAGCAGCTTTGTTTACCACTTCAGGCACTCAAGCCAATCTGCTCGGTTTAATGGCGCATTGCGAGCGGGGAGATGAATATCTATGTGGGCAACAAGCACATAACTACAAATACGAAGCTGGTGGCGCGGCGGTTTTGGGATCAATTCAACCTCAACCAGTCGAAAATAACCCAGATGGCACGCTACCATTTGATAAACTGGCTGCTGCGATTAAACCAGATGATTGTCACTTTGCTCGCACTAAGCTTCTCAGCTTAGAAAACACAATTAATGGTAAAGTACTACCTCTGTCTTACTTAGCAGAAGCACGTGACTTCGTGAATAAACATAACTTGCAGATGCATCTAGATGGCGCTCGCGTTTTTAACGCAGCCGTTGCACTTGATGTTCCGGTAAAAGAGATCGGTCAGTACTTTGATTCAATGACGATCTGTCTGTCGAAAGGTCTGGCTGCCCCTGTTGGCTCGCTACTGCTTGGTAGCAAAGACTACATCGCAAAAGCACGTCGCTTAAGAAAGATGGTCGGCGGTGGTATGCGTCAAGCGGGTATTCTTGCCGCAGCAGGCAAACTTGCCCTTACCGAACAAGTGGAACAGCTAAAACAAGATCACATCAACGCAAAAACCTTAGCGGAAGGTTTAGCAGAACTGCCTGGTTTTTCAGTCAACCCTGAATTTGTTCAAACGAACATCGTGTTCGCGAAGCTTGATCCTCAAGTGGACATAGTAAGTATCGCTGCGAAACTAAAGGAACAAAACATCACGATAACCCCTGGAAATCCAATTCGTTTTGTAACTCATAAAGATATTTCAGCGAAAGACATCGACACTTTCTTATCAAGTATAAAATCTCTACTTTAATTTGATTTTGATCATTGAGCTTCCCCTAAGGGGAAGCTTTATTGTATCGGCATGATTTTTAGCGAATAGATAACCTCCATGCTCAGATTTGTACTTTTAATCTCTTTTATTTTCTCTTCCGCTATCTATGCCGAACCGTTTGGTGATGCTGATAAAGGTAAAATCAAATCACCTAGCTGTGCCTATTGCCACGGTGTTACAGGCATCGCAACGAACAACACCTATCCAAGCCTTGCTGGTCAAAATGCTCAGTACCTTTACAATGCAATGAAATCTTACCAAGCCGGTGAGCGTAAAGGGCCACTTGCAGAAATGATGGCAGCACAGTTAAAAATGTTAAATGATGGAGACCTTCGTGATGTCGCTGCTTTTTATGCAGAACAGACAGAAATCAAGTGATTAGATCACTTGTAGATGCACTATGAAAGCTCGTGAATCATCCAAACTCAACGCATATTGAAACATTAACCCAACATTTGACCACAAAACAATCAAATTAACTTCACTTCAAATATTTGATGACTTTATAGTTCAACATAAGCATTAATATTGACTTTTTATTCTATTTTATCGATATTTCATGCTTTATTGAATTTGACGTGAAGTAAGTTATGTCTCACACACATGCACAACCAGCAGACTCGGTTGCTACCCCTAAGTCGTGGCAGATGCCAGATACCCTCATTTTGATCTTCATTGTTGGTATTCTTGCTGCGATTCTTACCTACTTAATTCCTGCTGGTCATTTTGATAGCCAACAGGTGACCTACATGGTCGACGGTGCGGAAAAAACTCGCACAGTTATCGATCCTTCTTCTTTCTCTTATGCAACCGACGAAAACGGTGAATTGGTTTACAACAAAGTTGGCCTGTTTGCTTCTGGTGGTGGCATTGGTTTGATGAACTTCCCTTTCGAAGGGCTAGTTTCTGGCTCTAAATGGGGCAGCGCAATCGGCGTGATTATGTTCATGTTGGTTATCGGCGGTGCTTTCGGCGTTGTAATGCGCACAGGCACCATCGACAACGGTATCCTGCGCCTTATCGATAAGACCAAAGGTAACGAAGCACTATTCATTCCAGTGCTATTTTTGCTGTTTTCGCTAGGCGGTGCGGTATTTGGTATGGGTGAAGAAGCCGTAGCGTTTGCGATTATTATCGCGCCGCTTATGGTTCGCCTTGGTTATGATGGTATCACTACGGTAATGGTTACCTATGTTGCGACTCAAATTGGCTTCGCTACTTCTTGGATGAACCCTTTTTCCGTCGCTATTGCGCAAGGCATTGCGGGTGTACCTGTTTTATCCGGCATGACAGTGCGCATGGGGTTATGGGCTGGCTTTACGTTAATCGGTATCGCTTTCACAATGATCTACGCCGCTCGTGTGAAGTCAAATCCTAAACTTTCTTACAGCCATCGCACAGACCAGTATTTCTGTCAGCAAGAGCTTGGCAATCAAGATTCTCGTTGGAACCTAGGTGACACACTCGTTATCCTTACGGTTATTGCGACCACGGTGTGGGTCGTTTGGGGCGTAGTCGCTAACGCATGGTACATCCCAGAAATCGCTTCTCAATTTTTCACTATGGGCTTTGTTGTCGCGATCATCGGTACGATTTTCCGCCTAAACGGTATGACGCTAAACCGCGCAGCTGATGCATTTAAAGAAGGTGCAGCTATTATGCTTGCACCTGCCCTATTAGTGGGTTGTGCAAAAGGGGTATTGTTGATCCTTGGTGGTGGTACAACTGATGAAGCGAGTGTACTGAACTCAATTCTAAACAGTGCTGGCGGCGTGATCAGTGGGCTTCCTGACGTAGCTGCAGCATGGTTAATGTATGTATTCCAATCTATCTTCAACTTCTTTGTCACTTCAGGCTCAGGACAAGCGGCACTAACGATGCCTCTACTGGCCCCTCTGGCAGACATTGCAGGCGTTACACGCCAAGTGGCAGTTTTGTCATTCCAACTTGGCGATGGCTTTACTAACGTTATCGTCCCTACTTCGGCATCTCTCATGGCAACGCTTGGTGTCTGCCGTATCGACTGGGGTGACTGGGCAAAATTCTGCTGGCGATTTATCCTATTACTCTTTACCCTATCAAGTATCGTCGTTATCGCAGCTCATATTATGGGTTTTGCGTAAAACGAAACCAATTGGTAATTAAGGCGAGACATGTTCTCGCCTTATTAATATTCATGGTATGACGACGCTAAGGTTTTAGATTAGCTTATGGTTTTGGAGTGGTAACTTTAATGGCAACACAATTTCTCGATGACGTGATTCAAGGTCATCAAGTGATTCAATCTCTCAATGTAGCAGACCTAAATTCGGGCGAGCATAAGTTTTGGTTTCGCATCGCAACAAATGCTCTCTCTCAGTGGCAACACCTACCTGTGCTAGTGTTCAAAGGTGAAAAACCTGGTAAGAAGATCATGATTACCGCAGGGGTTCATGGTGATGAGTACAATGGTGTGTTAGCAGCGCAGAAAACTGCTCGAGAGCTCATCGGCACTCAAGTCGCTGGTACTGTCACTATTGTTCCAACCATTAACATGCCAGGTATGCTAAACCACAGCCGCGATTTCTATTCCGCAGACCCTGACGCGTCTCCTGCAAACTTAAACCGCTTTTTTCCTGGTGACCAAAACGGCAATGAGGCCCAACGTTACTTATATGCATTGTGGAATGATTTGCTCAAGCCAAATGCTGATTTAGCCATTGACCTTCACACTCAAACCAGTGGTGCGGCCTATCCACTTTACGTGTTTGCAGATTTCCGAATCGAGCAATCATTAGAAATGGCTCGTCTCATTAATCCTGATGCGATTTTAAATGATCCTGGAGATGCTGGCGTCCTTGAAACGGTTTGGAATAACCATGGTGTCCCAAGCATTACAGTTGAAGTAGGTATGGGGCGATACACCGAGCAAGAGCTCATCAGTCGAACTGTAACAGGCATTTTTAATGTGCTGAAAAAGCATAACATTGTTGAAGGTGATATGGACCCTATTACGTCATGCTTGGAAGGAAACGAAATCGTCAGTGTGAAAGCGACACACGGCGGCTTTGTACTGCCTCATGTCAGTTTGATGAATTTTGTCGAGCAAGGCCAACTTCTTGCGATTCAATACGACAGCTTTGGCGCTGAGATTAAACGCTACACCGCCCCAACAAGCGGCACAGTACTTAGCCACAATGTTGAATCTATTCGAGCACCAGGTTCCCTGATCGTTCGTTTGATTAAGTAAACCATAACCGTTTGTTGATAGATCAACCTTTCGACGCTCACTCAAATTTATATAAGCCCCATCACGAGTAATCACAAATGATGGGGCTATATCCATTTTGACCACATTAAGTTACGCGGTAACAAATTACTGTTAAGCGAAATTACAAACTGAGCTCTTAATTAGGAAGCTTCCCCTCTGTCCGCTTTTTCAGCCACGCTGATGAACTTAAAGCTGTCTTTGTTTCTCTTGTTCAACAAAAATGAGCTCGTCTATAGCGAAACCTTTCTCTTTAGCTACGTACTTAAAGCGCTCCACTACTTTCTCATCAACGTTAGGCGTTCTAGACAATAGCCACAAATAGTCGTGGTTGTAACCGGAAACAAACGCATAGTTATAGTTTTCACCTAGCTCAAAAACAATGTAAGAAGAGTATATTGGCCCAAAAAAGGAAACCTTTAAGTGTCCAACCGTTTTATCTTCAACAAAATAAGCTTTGCCTTCAGCTTCTGACCACTGTCGCTCTTCTTCGGAATATCCACGGTTTATCACCTTAACCCCACCATCCTCGCGAACCTGATACTCAGCGGTAACGTTGGATAAGCCTCGCTCAAATGAATGGTCTAGGCGTGCAATTTCGTACCACTTACCTAGATATGGCTCTAAATCGAAATTATTGACGGGTTCCACCCCATCCGGCTTCGAGGTACAACCAAATAAAGTTGCAAGTGACAAAAGTAAAAATATTTTTATCGATTTCATACAACACCTAAATTTTAATTAGTGATTGATTTTACTCTAGAAGATAACAAATCGATCACTAAGCCGCACCATCGCCCTAATAGGTACACATCACAATTCTTCATCATCAATAGCGCGCTGAACACCGAAACCTCGTCATCTCAGCAAATCGATAACAAGATTGCTCTATTTTTGACTTACAAGCTCACCATGCTTGTACATTTTGTCAGCATTTAACCCTATGCATATAGAAACTTTGCACAACATAGACATTCGTAGGCATATCACCCTCCTATAATACGTTGCGTTATAGACAGAGGTTATTGTTATGAAATTAAAAACAGTGTCAGTTTGTGCACTTTTGGTGTTACTTGCAGGTTGTCAGCAGGAAAAGCCGAGCGCAACGACACAATTAACGACCTCGGCAGATGTATGTAATGTACAAGGAAACATGCCAGGTGGGTGGAATGAGTTTAACGCGACCCCTGATGCACAAAAGGCAATGGCCTTTGTTTTAAAGAAAATGGACACAATAGCGTCGTTTAAACAAATACTGAATGTTCACGCGCAAATCGTTAGCGGCGTCAACTATGCTATTGAGTTTGAATTGGATGATGGCTCTGTTTGGAACACGATTGTTTATCGCAACCTCGATGGCGAATATGCGATTACCCAATCGCCAAAAGAAGGCCACTTTTGCGAACAGTAGCGACTTAGTCAGAAAGCCCCAACATTAGGGGCTTTTTGATCTAACAGTAGTCACTGAATTAGACAGCGAAGCGACATTGAGATTTAATCGACACCGTTGAACCAAGTCTTGATGGTTCTACATCAATCCTCTGCGCCATTTGTTCTTTCAACTCAGAAACGTGAGAAATAACACCGATCATGCGCCCAGTCTGTTGCAGGTCCACTAGCGTTTGAATAGCAAGATCTAAAGACTCTGGGTCTAAACTACCGAAGCCCTCATCAATAAATAAAGTGTCTAAACGGATACCGCCACTATAGGATTGCACAACATCCGACAAACCAAGTGCCAGAGCAAGCGCTGCCATAAATGATTCACCGCCGGAAAGTGTCGCAACATCACGCGTTTTTCCTGTGTAGCCATCTTCAACCATTAAATCTAAGCCGCGACCCGCAGCGCCTTTGAAGCCCTCTGTTTTTCGAGCAAGAATATAGCGCCCTTTACTCATAAGGCTTAAGCGTTGAGAGGCCTGAATCAGCACATCATCCAACAGTACACCAAGAACAAAGCGATGTAGGCTAACCCTGCTGCCTGTTTTACCGCTAGCAACGTCGTACAACGTACCAAAGACTTTGTATTCTTCTTCTAACTTACTATTTTTCTCATGCAACACGGCAATATCTTTACGAACCTTTTCAAGACGTTCAAATATTGAGCGTGTGGTATCAAGTTGATTCCTTACTTCAATATATTGCGCCTGCAGAGTGGTTAACCTGTCGTTAAACGACTCTAAATTAGGCCTTTCAAGATCTTTCAATGCATGATTTAAATCATGTAGTGTTTGCTCAAGCTTGGTTTGTGCCTGTTTGAAGCTGTCTATTTCTTGCTGCCAGGCTTGAAGTTCATCATCTCCCACTCGACTACTTAGATAATGGCTTTCATCTTCAAATTTACTCGCCTGTAGTGCCTCATTCCACGCTAATTCTGCTTGGCTAAGTTTTTGCTCTGACTCAGATAACCACTGCTTGTTCGTCGCTAAGTGACTTTCCGCATTTGATTTCTCCAATATCGCTTGCTGCAAAGCGTTTTGCGCCTTTTCTAAGCCTGTGTTCAAACTCAGAATTTGCTCTTTTGTCAGCAAAATTTCACGTTCAAGCAAGTCAGCGGAACTGTATTTTGGGTCAATAAAAGCTTGTAATTGAGCCAATTGTTCTTGGTTCGCTTTAACGGTTGATTCATTTGCCGCCATTTGATTCTGCAGCTCATGAATTTTATTTTCACCCACGACGCAGCGTTGATTAAGCTGTTCAACGTTCCTTTCTAGTTTTTCAATATCAATAGCTTGTAGACGTAGGAGTTGAGCATTAAGCGCTTGCAAATCATTTTGAACCGTCGAGATCTCAGATGTAGCATACTCACCCAACTCCTCTTTCAACTGGTTATACTGATTCTGATACTGACTAATGACAACGTTATGTTGTTCTAGCTGATTGCTTAGTTGGTTCAACAAGGTTTGAGCTTCTCGCTCTTTCGCTCTAGCCGCCTGAACTTGCTCTTTTGTAACGGCTTCTTCAACAAACGTTGTGGGGTTAGGATGCGTTTCGCTACCACACACCGGGCATGCTTCACCTGCTTTTAGTCGCTGCGCTAATACTGCCGCTTGAGCGTTGTGCCACTTAAGCTCTATCGTATCAGCGGCTTGTTGACGCTGCATATAGCGCTGACTGGCTTCGTGTAGTGACTGCTGCTTGCCTACAGTTAGCGCATTGAGTTTAGAGAGCTCTAAAGTAAGATCATGCAGCTTTTGTAGATCCTGTAACAGCCGTTGTTTTTGTTTTATTTCCGCATCGATGCTGCCAATAAGCGCAACATCAACTCGTGCTTTCTCTAGCTCCTTCTGTCCCTGCTGGGCCTGTAACGTTAACTTATCTTTTAGTTCTATGTACTGTTTTAACGTTGCTTCAAATTGTTGTTTTTGTTGATAACCCGCCGTTATTTTACTTTCCAAATTGTCTTTCTCGACCAACTTGTTTTTTATACTTTCAAGCTGATACTGCAGTTGCGTTAACTGCGGGACCTTTGCCGCTGCCTCTTTTGCACTTTGCTGCAAGTTTTCTTGTTCTCTCGCAACGACATTAGCTTTTTCGAGACTCTCTTCCAAAGCTACGATTTTTTGCCTAAGCTCTTGCGTTTGAGCTTTTGCATTTTGTAATGAGATGTAGGGCAACTCTATCTTATTGGCATTTTTAGCGTTTTCTAATTGCTGTTGACGAGCTTTTATCGAATCTGAGTGTTCTAGATGCAGCTTGAGTGCGCTTTCTGCTTGCTCTCGTTTCGAAAACTCTCCATTCAAGGTTTCCGCTTTTTGCAATTCAGATTTAGCAGTATTGAGCTTATCTAACGCTGCTTGCTCATTCTTTTTATCAGACTCTAATTGCTTAGTTACTTGTTCCAGTTGTTGTAATAGTTCTTGTTCAGAACTCGCTTCTGCAACTTGTAAAGCACCTCGAATTTGATTATCAAATTCGCCTTTCGCTTTACTAATTGCACTCGCTTTATCTTTGAGCGCGTACTCAATTTTTTTATATATGTCAGTTTGAAAGAGCTGGCCAAAAATTTCTTCACGCTCTTTAGAGCTAGCAAGCAACAGTTCTCGGAATTTTCCTTGAGGCAACACCATAACTTGACGAAATTGAGTTTCATTCAAGCCAATAATATTGTTAACTTCAGTTTTAACCTGAGTCGTCTTGCTGGTGATAAGCGTTTCAGTCTCACCGAGTTCATAAAGAGCCGCAGTGTGCTTTTTAATCGTCATCCCTTCACCACGGGCCTTGGGCGCTTCCTGCTCAGGGGATCGAACAACTCGGTATTGTTTGCCGTGTAACGAAAATTCGAGAACTACTTCGGTTGGTAAGTCTTGCGCGGATAAGTCACACCGCATCTGAATACCTTGTCGCTCATTACCTGTGGTTTCACCATAAAGGGCGAAGCAAATGGCATCTAAGATCGACGTTTTACCGGAACCTGTAGGACCATTAATCAAAAATAGAGGGTTACTGCCAAGCTTCTCAAAATGAATGATTTCAGTTTTTGCAAACGGACCAAAGGCTTGCATGGTTAGTTTAATTGGTTTCATCTTTGGTCCCTATTGCTGTGATAATTGCTTAATAATGTCAGTAACAGCTTGCTCTTGCTCTTTAGACAACTGGCTATCTTGCGCCTCAATAAAAAAATCTCGGAACATATCAATTTCGCTTCGCGCCAACTTTGCTTGCGCCATTTCCTGCTCTACCCCAATTAACATGCCAGGTTTCTCAAGGTGTAAAACGTTTGGATACACTGAACGAAGTTTTTCCATTGGGTTTAAAATCGCATGTTTATCCATCAAACGAACTAACAAATAATCTTCATTCTTGGGGTCTGTTTTCCCTTGCTCAATAACTTTATCCAGCTCGCCCTCTACAATACGCATTTCATGAGGAGCCGTAAGATCAATATGCTTTGCAGAAACGAATCCTTTCTTGTCCAGTTCAACTAACGTGAAACCTTTTCTCTGGTTCTGTTCACCAAAGCTATACTTCATGAGAGAGCCAGAGTAACGGATATGCTCTGCGCCTTTCTTTTGAGGCTGATGCAAATGACCAAGTGCGACGTAGTCAAAATCTAAGAAGTGTTCATGACTCACGCGATCAGAACCACCAATAGATAATGGTCGTTCAGAGTCTGACTCGATAGCCCCATCAACAAAACAGTGACTCACGAGCACGCGCTTTTGCTTAGAGATAAAGCGCTCTTTAATTTGCTCAACAAGCAATTGATGAGCCTCATCATGAGTGGATACCGAGGCTTTGTAGGCAAACCTGACCTGTTCAGGGTCGTTATAAGGCATACCATAAAACGCGACCTCGTCCGCAGAGTCCGTTTTTATGATGATGGGAGTGAGCATCTCTTCAAAGTTGCTAACAATATGGAGACCTGCATTTTTCATTTGCTCTGAGCCGAAACCTAACCTTTCTGCACCATCATGGTTGCCAGATATCAATATCATTGGTGTTTCTAACTCGGTACAAATGCGTTTCACGACTCGATTTAACAGTTCTATTGCAACCGTTGGTGGCACCGAACGGTCATAGATATCTCCCGCCACTACAACTGCATCGACGGGGTTGCGTTCAATATAGTTAATCAGTTGTTCGAGTACTGCTTGTTGATCTTCGAGTAGTGATACGTTGTGGAATTGTCGACCAAGATGCCAATCTGAGGTGTGGATAAACTTCATTCGAATTCACTTTCCGCCAATTCTATGAGTAGGCTTGCTTCTGTCAGAGTCCATGTACCGTTTATAAAAAGGAATGCGTCACGGGTGGGATCTCGAACAAGCCAAAACTCAAGTTATTTTATTTCGGTAAGGATATCTTGAGTCGAACAGCTTTTCATGTGGTTTGTGTTCTATGGCTGGCTATTTAATCAGAAAGCGAGAAGAACACTGTAAAAACGCGGTGAGCAAAGCTATTTTGAAAAGCAAGCTGCGCCTAGTCATTGTCCAAACATCATTAAAGGGCCAGTTTCGAGTCAATCCCCCATAACATTTGCATCACTAAAACCTCAGCTACTACTAGAAGGAAAAGCAATAGCCAGACCTATTCACTACGCCAATTGTATATTACTCCTACCGCATAGCCATCTGACTCGATGTCCGCTTGCAACACGTGAAAGTCTGGGCAGGGGCTGCTTCTTTGAAGCTCATCAATCACTAACGCTTTTAAAACGCCGCCACATGCACCCAATCCGCCAAGTTTGATATCAACAAATTGATACTGAGTTTGATCGGTCACCCACGGAGACAAGAATTGCATTGAGTTTAACCATTGCGGTTCTTCCTTATTAACGGATAAATACAATTGACTGAGTGGATGTTCACAACTTACTCCTAATTGCTTAAACACCTTGTCCACGGCGATGCGTTGTTGTTTGGCATCTAAATCAATTCGAACAACATCAGGCACAAGACCTGAATGTCGAAAAAAACACTTGGTTAAAATGATAGAGCTTTGAGGTTTGACATGCCCTTCTACATCACTCGTAACCTCTATAGCCAGTATCCAAGTCGCTTGCGTTTCATTAACTTCACGATTTATCCGATTTAGTGCCATCAAAAATGCAGCTTGGCCATAAGGATAAAAGTAAATTTCAGTATTGACAGTTTGGCCAACGAAAATAGAAAGCTCGCTTATCAATGCTTTAAGCAAACTTTTGTCCACCGAAGATGGTAAAAGAACACAGAGATTCCCCTTGATATCAGCTTGTTCAAGACTCTCGCGCTCAGAGCGCACGAGGCTTAATATATGCTCATCTATTGATTGAGCAAAGTCAGGGGGTCGGATTTCCTCGGACAATCTAAAAGAATCATCAGCTATCTCGCGAACGGTGTGTGAACGGCCATTAAAGGATAGAAGATGCGTTTGAAATGCGAGTGGCATCTAGCCTCCGATTAAAACCGTAGGCATACCAGATAGAATTTTGCCACCATGAGACGTTGAATCGCCGACTCTCGCGGCTGGTTTACCGTTGATTGTTACGCTAGAAGAACCTGCTGAGATACTATCCGGAGGACCGATACAAATAAGCTTGTCGCCTTGTCTTGCCGCAGGTATCCCGCCAATCGTTACGTTTGGTGAACCAACAACGACGGGACCACCGACATGCGGTATCTTTCCTGTTTTTTTAGGGCAAAGATGAAAGCTGCCCAAAATTGCGGCTGGTTTACCCACTTTAAATCACCTTAGTTCAATGAAATTTGCCCAGCTTTAAGAGCAATAGCTGAGCCGTTAATGGATATTTTATTACCTTTGATATTGATTTCTCCAGAGCTAGACATCTGAATAGAAGCACCACCTACTTTGATCTCGACGCTCTTTCCTGCATTAAAAGACAGTACTTCACCCGTTTCATTCGAAAAGTTTTTACCTACTTTCAAGCTCGCGTTCTGACCAACCTCTTGATTAACATCATTGGTCACTTTTTCGGTTTTACTGTTTTCAACGGCGATATCAACACAGTCTTCAACTAGCATTTGGAACAGTTTTTCAGCATGAAGATAAATGTGCTCTTCACCAGGCTTATCATCGAAGCGCAACTCATTAAAATTGGATGTACCTTTTTGTACAGAGCGTGATTTATAACCACTCTGAGAACTTTGCTCTGGTAAAGCGTAAGGAGGGAGTTGACTACCGTTATATAGTGACCCCGTAACGATTGGTTGATCAGGGTCTCCGTTAACAAACTCGACGATGACCTCTTGTCCGACTCTAGGGTGAAACACCGACCCCCATCCGTTACCTGCAATATTTTGCGCAACACGAATCCAACATGAACTATTTACATCGTATTTACCAACACGGTCCCAGTGAAACTGAACTTTGATACGGCCATGTTTGTCTATGTAAATTTCACCATCTTTGTTCCCCGTAACTACTGCGGTTTGCAAACCTTTCATCTGAGGTTTCGGGTAGTTAACTGAAGGACGCAGGATTGTCTTTGAGTCAACACAACTAAACGAGACTTTGACACCTTGCGCACCGGTCCCACCTTGACCAGTCTGGTTATAAACAGCAGCAGACAAAAAAACAGAAGACAGTACATATTCTTTGCCGACTCGAGATTTATCTTCATGCTTTTTAAACTTGAAGCACTTGCCCACACTGAATGTTCTGCACGTAGCCTCGCCACGACACAAATATGCATTTTGCTGTAGTGCTTCTATTGCATGCGTGTTTCTCAGTGCGTATTGATCATTGCTCTCCATTTCACCCATGTATTCAAAATACTCGCTTCCAGGTACTGTAAAAAAATCACTTTCACCCTTTGCAGTATTTTTAGGATTCGAAGAAGGCTTGAGCATGTTATAGCCTGACTTTTGACTCGCTTTAGTAGTCAGAATTTGCGTTTCATGCCAAGAAGAAATGTGGCTAGATTTCGCCGTACCTGTATCAAAATCGACTAAAAACTCAGTACCCGGCTTATAAAAACTGATGTCATCAAAAATATTGAGCGTATGGGCAGACTTAGTATGTGTAAAACAAAATGATAGCCCCTCCTCCGATAACAGACGTCGAACAAATTCAAGATCTGATTCTTCATATTGTACTTTGTATGTGTATTTAGGATAGGACTTGGTTAACTCAAAACTAAAGGCAACACTATGCTCCGATAGTACTTCAGAGATAATTTCCTTTATATCTTTATGCTGAAATATTCTGCAATTTTTTCGATATTCAGCGAAACGTAATTTAGGCTCTATTAATAATTCTATGTTTTTATAATTTTCGCCTTTATGTGTATTAGAAACCCTTTTCCCTTCTAATCTTGCAGCAGAAACATAACCATGCATATAACGAGGATTTGAAGAAACATCCTCATTATTTTCAAGGGTAATGGTAACTTCCTTACCAATAATTTCGTTTAACTCACTTCGTTGATCATTAAAGTAAGCTTTAGCACGCAATGAAAAAAGTTCTGAGATCTCTTCTCTATACTCAAACGAGTTTAGTATGATGGCATCTTTACCGAATGGCGAAGAAATTCGGATGAAATTGTTATCTTGAGTTGCTCTTTTCATTAAATACTTCTTTCAAAAAAATGCGGAGGAATACTCCCCCGCATGAAAATTACATTTGTTGACCTTTAACACCGCTGTAGCCGTATACCAATGGAGCAGAAGTGTTGTTCTTATCGTCAGTAGGAGTCACTGTCATCATCATTTCTGTGTAAGAAATTGTGATAGTTTCAACTGGACGATCGTCTTGGATAGAAACTGAGTAGTTAGAAATCATCGCATCAGTCAGTTCGATCTTCATGATCTCTTCAACCTTCTCACCCTGCTTAGTAATATGGAAAACCGCTGGTTTACCTTTACCAATCGTCGCTTCTTTAAATAAGTCAGGAGAAGAACGGTCTTGAAGTTTAGTGATAGTCAAATCATATAGACGAGTAGCGCTCGCTTCACGGTCCATCGCTGTACCAGTGTATGATGAGATCTCACGACCTACACTCCAATCTACAGATAGTAGTGTAATCAAATCTTTGTATTGCTCGGCTGTTGCCTCACCCTTAATATCTGCGTATTTAAGATACGTATTAGACTGCATGCTAATCTCCTATAGCATTATTAATTGACATATATCGTAGTAATTTAATTATCTGACGTTTGGTGATAATTAGTGATTAATGTATCAAAAACTTCATTTTAAATACGCCCTGTTATATCTTTAAATAAGATTTAATTTAAGCGTTTTTTATAAAAAATAATAGTTAATATGAACCAACTCCCAATTATTATTGAGAGTGTAAAGGATGTTAAACTATTGAGACATCAAGTCCACTAGTTGTACCTTTAACAATAATTTCATCAAACGTCTTATCATTAAGAATTGCATGCAATATTTCATGAGAAATCTTCGGAAGCAATGTATTTTCTATGGTTGTTTGTACCACACGCGCACCACTCCCAGACTCATTGCTATTGTCTACAATATCATTAATTAGTTCCTCATCAAAAAATAGGTCAGCGTTATAGTGCTTACGAATACGAGTCGTAATTTTATCCAACTTTAATTTTGTTATTTCTATCAATACTTTTCTTGATAGAGGCAAATAAGGTAATACATTCACACGCCCTAAAAATGCTGGTTTAAAGTCAACCAACAAATCATCGCGTAAAGAATCTTTTAGTGCTGACGGCTCAGGAGCTAAATCAGGATCAGAATACAAAGACATCGTCGTTTCGGTCCCTGTGTTCGCGGTCATAATAATAATAGTGTTTTTAAAGTCTATATCTCGACCTTCACCGTCTTTAATTGAGCCTTTATCAAATACCTGATAAAAAATATCTTGAACACCAGGGTGCGCTTTTTCCATTTCATCGAGGAGAATTACACTATAAGGTTTACGTCTAACAGCTTCAGTCAGTACACCTCCTTCTCCATAACCGACATAACCAGGAGGAGAACCTAATAGCAATGAGACTTTATGCTCTTCCTTAAATTCCGACATATTGATAGTCGTGACATTTTCTTCACTACCATACACTTTCTCTGCAATCGCCAAAGCCGATTCGGTTTTACCCACTCCGCTTGGTCCGGTCAGGAGAAATACACCATTTGGTCGTGTCTCATCCGTGAGCTGCGCACTCGCGGTTTTTATCACTTCAGACATGAGCTCTAAAGCGTGATCCTGCCCGACAACTCGCTTACACAAACTTTCTTTCAAACCCAATACTGCTTGGATTTCATCATCCTGAAGTTTACCCAACGGTATACCGGTCCAATCCGAAATAACTTCTGCGATTAGCGCTTCATTTACATGCGAAAAAACTAAGGGCTGTGAGTTAGCGGAGAGGTTATTTTCAAGCTCTTGTAACTTGTCTCTCGCAGTCTCAGAACCCTCCTGGATTATTTGGGTTCTAAGTGACTTAGCTTCACTTACCCATTCTTTTTCTTTTTCCCAAAGTACTTCTAATTCAATAATGTCATTAGATAGCGCATCAATCTCTTTTCGGACACTTTGCAGCTGCACATCAAGAGATGCTCCTAGCCGATTCTCTTGGCTAAGATGCTCATACTCAGCTTGCTTTGCTTTAAGTTTATTTCTTTTCGCATCTAGGCCTCCCGGTGTAGATGACTGACTTAACGCAACTCGAGAGCAGGCCGTATCCAAAACAGAAACCGCTTTATCTGGCAGTTGACGACCATTAATGTATCGAGCTGAGAGTTGGACCGCTGCATTGAGAGCTTGGTTAGTGATATGAACATCGTGGTGTTGTGCCATTACATCAAGTAAGCCTCGTAACATTTCGATCGCGAGTTCAGGGGCAGGCTCATCAACCTTTACGACTTGAAAACGCCTAGTTAAAGCTGCATCTTTTTCAAAATACTTTTTATACTCTGCCCACGTTGTTGCTGCGATCGTTCTGAGTTCACCTCTCGCTAATGCTGGCTTCAGAATATTCGCCGCATCACCTTGGCCCGCTTGCCCACCACCGCCAATTAGGCCATGAGCTTCATCAATAAACAATATAATAGGCTGTGGAGCGTCGTTTACTTCCTTAACAAGGTTATTAAGCCTGTTTTCAAACTCACCTTTCATGCCTGCGCCGGCTTGCAGTAACGCCAAATCCAGAGACTTAATTGCCACATTTTGCAGAGCGGGAGGTACATCGCCATCAATGATCTTTTGCGCCAAACCTTCAACAACGGCTGTTTTTCCAACACCAGCTTCTCCCGTAAGAATCGGGTTGTTTTGTCGGCGTCTTAATAAAATATCGATCATTAGGCGAATTTCATTATCTCTACCAATCACCGGATCTATTTTACCTTCCCTAGCTTGCTCAGTAAGGTCTGTTGTAAATTGATTCAAGGCGGAATTCGCGTTTGACTGCGCTAAGTCATTCGATCTTGATTGAGGCGCATTACTTTCTTTAAAGTTCAATAAGCGAGATGGTTCTATCTTGTTTAGTTCAGGACTAATCGAACCAGCCATGTTGACTAACGTATCATCAGACAAGTAGGCAAATAAAAGATGGATGCCCCCCAACTGTTCTTGATTGAATTCAATGGTTGCAGACAACAAGGCATTTTGCATAACAGTCACCGTATGAGCTGATAGCCCAGGCACCGACTGGCATCCTGTTTTGTATTTTTCTAATGCCTTTTGAATATCGGTTTCAACCTTGATTTTATCGACATCAAATTCGTCAAAAACTTCAGAGTAAATATCGTCAGGATGGCGGATAATCATCATTAACCAGTGAGACATTTCAATACTGTGATGAGTTCGGGAGCTTGCCATAGCAGCTGCCTGTTCAAGCGTTTCCTTAGCCTGAGGAGACAATCTTTCGACCAACGCTGAAAGTGAGAGTGAAGCCATTACATTTCCTTTAAATAGTAATTGTTATAGTTCGATCTTTTGTACGTTCGTGTTTTTTAAGCACAGAACCAATACCTAACTGCCCCTGCTGTTTCGATAAACAAGCTTGTGGTAGCAAACTATGTTTGGTGGTGAGCTGCCACTTCAGTTGTTTATGTTTTCCAATCAACTCATAAGCAGCGTTCTTAATGATTGCTATATTGGGTTGGTTAGGAAGCAATTTACTAACTAGCTGTTTATCTTTTGGCAGAAATTCTATTGTTGTCCCCGCGTTGATGTTCCATGCTTTCGAACCCAAAGACGCTCCTAAACCAAGTTGAGCAAACTGCCCTTCAGGCATAGTTCGGGATGCAAGGCGTGTTTGCTCTTCTTTCGTAAGGTGTAACCATTGTCCTTGAAATTCATGAACTTTTACTTGGCATCCAGATAAACATTCAAGAATACTTTTTAGTCCACCTTTACTTCTCACTGGTGAAGCAAACACACCACCATAGTGCCGGGACAGTGAACTCCCTTTCCCAGTTAATGCCGATTTACAGCTTTCTAACGGAGAACGCGCGCCCTGCGCATGCGCACGAGACTGAACAGTCAGCTGACTCAATTGCCAACATCGATAATAAAGAGATAATAAGCGATGATTGAAAATATCGTAGAAGTCCACCATAGCCGTATCGCCTTCTTTTTGGCGATGTAAAGCTAATTCACTATAGTGCTGGGGAAGCACACCTTGCTCACCCGTTAGGCCAATTAAATTGGTCTCAATCTCTAACTTGCTGTCATCTATATTTTTCAGTTCACAAAGCTGAGCATTTTCAAAACCTAATGATGGATTAACCTTTAAGTTTAGCTTTTCATGCTTCGGTAACGCATCTGTTCCTATTTGCGCCTCTGCTTGCAGGACTTCGTGTTCAATAAGATGAATCGCTTCAAACAATGGATGTTGCTTTAATTCTCGATAAAATTGTTCCGCGCTCATAGCAACACCTTATCGCCAGTTAATGCGGGCCATAGATGGAAAGACTTTCCCGTGGACTTAAGTCTTATTTCTAACTGCGTAAAAATGTTAATTTCAGCATATTGCGAGAAGTAAACAGATAAAACACTACCTAAGAGAAAGATCTGCTCTTTAGGTAAAATTTGATCAGAAACCGTCAAAATAATTTTTATACCGTGCGCAAATCCAGCTTTACCTTTCTGACTAATTCTTCCTGTAGTAGGCTCAAACTCTAACTTAGTTAAAGCATCGATTACCGCTTTCGTTTCTGCTGTCCCAGAAAATGCATAGAGGTTAAGGGTCTGCTTCAAAGTTGCTAAACCATCTTCCTCGGTAAAATGGTTTAAAGTTAAAAGCTTAGTTAACTGCCATCGTGTGCTTTCATCCATTTCTGGCCGAATGGTTTCTGATAAAGAAACTAAACAACGAACAGATTCGAAATTGTCATTTACCTCCGGTAAAGATACTTGCGGCAGCCCACCTCCAAATGGAAGTTTCTGCGCTAAGTTGCGGTTACAGCACTCAGCTTCCACGTACATTAACCAGTTTTCCCGGCTATCCGGGCTGAACAATTGATGTTTTTTATCAACAAAAGAAATGTAAGTTTCTCTACCGGGCTCATCATACCCACCAGCCCAGTTCTTATCCTCACGTCTCATCAACCAATAAATCTCACTAGTGTTCGTATAATGCGTGTGCTCACCAGCGTGATAACATGGCAAATTGTGGTACGTTTTGTTCCAGTTTCTCAACGTTACGTCAGAAATTGAGACAACCTCATTACTTTCAGCTTCTTGGTATTGTGGAGACAAGTGGTAATCGTATTCAGTTGGTAGAATACGCTTAGGCTCCATAATACTTTTAAATAAGTTGATCACAGGCACACAGCCTACCATTAAGCTTTCTTCGTCCACTTGCTTTGGAAGCCAGTCATCGTTGGTATCAAAGTAAAAATACAGTTCGACTTGCTCTCTAAGATCTAGCTCTGATAATCCAAGTTCGATGATATCAAAGAACATAAACTTCTCAGGAAAGTGCAAATACTCAACAAGTAATCTTGCTCCTGAAAAGCTTCTTTTACTGTATGGCACAACTTTCTCATCTTCTGAAAATCCCACTTCAGAAAGATGCCTTTTGGTTAAAGGACGAACTTCTTTGCCATCCACAACAACAGATAAACCAATTAGGTTTTGAAACAGCATTTGGTAGAGCTTAAAAGTCAATTGAGATTGACCGTTTAAATAGAAGCGCAGCCGTTCTGCCCCCATTTCACCAAGAGGAGTCTCTTCATCTTGAGCCGTGAGCTGTACTTTCAAAACTGAATGAGCATTGCTTTCCCATCGTGAGCCAACTGGCTTGAAAGGCGCATTTTTAAAAACGCCAGAGGTCACATCAACAGGATACATTCTGACCGGATAACAAGTTCTAAACTCGCACTCATGATATCCAGGAGCACCGATAACAACTCGCTCGCCTTCTTCTACATCAAAATAAGAGGAAGTGGAGTTAGAACAGCTCATTTTAATGACTGACATTGACGGGATTGGGGCGTGAAAATCAGGATATAACTGTCCCATCAAAGACTCTGTAAATTGAGGGTAACTATTGTCTAAGCTTTGTCTAATCCTTGCTGTTAGAAATGCGCAGCCTTCTAACAATCTTTCTACGTGCGGATCGTCAACCTGTTCCTCACTAATACGAAGTCTCGCAGCAATCTTAGGATACTGCTCCCCAAATTCTTGCCCTTTGTGACGCAAATAAGCTAACTCGCGATTATAGTACTTGAGAAACTCTTCACTCATTTTGCTCTACTCAGTTTCATACCTAAATTTACCGGCTCTACTTCAGAATTGAATCGCACTTCATGAATACTGTTATCAATTAAGCAAGTGGCATTTATCTGTAACCTCAATACCCTATCAATAGCGTTTTTCTCGTCTGAAATCTGGACATGAGGGTTCCTTAACCTCGGCTCAAACTCTTTAATTGCATCATGAACGATGTCGCAAAGCTGATTCTGCCCTTCTTGGCTGCTATAGGGCATTGAGGAAAAATCTGGCAGCCCATAATTCAATATTGAATAACGAACCTCTAAAAGAACATCAGGAATGTTTTTCCATCCAATACGACTATTCAGCATCGACTCTAGATCTCTAAGTAAGCTGCTCAACATCTGTTGCTGGCTTGCAGGGAAGTCTTTCTCATCTCGAGTGAGAGGATCACTATCTATCAATTTGTCGAGCAGAGAAACGGTTAACGACATGATATTTCTACGCTATTTGTTTCTGTTCTAATAATGTAGTCAAATCACAGATTGGAAGCGCCGAATCACCGACTAACCAACATTTTTGACCCAAGCCAACAAAAGATTCTTGCTCACCAATCTGCTTCCAATCCGTTTCTCGACCTAACTTTTGCGCATCGGTCTCTGAGTCAACATATGTCAACGGCATATGGCCTTCGCCTTCACCAAGTCCATCGATATCAAACTCGACAGGTCGCCAAATACTCTCTAACAAAGAAGTAGGTGCTTTAACTTCTAGCGTATGGATGCTCGATATGGGTACAAGAAAATAGTTACCTGCTGTAGAAAACAGTTCAATGTAACCACCTAAACGATCATCAATATCTCTAGCATCTTCGTAGTTTGTGCCGTTTACGTTAAAACCTTTAATAGTACGATGCTCTTCAATGCGATGCGATAGACGTGACGCTTCTTCGTACTCTTGATTTCCGAGAGCAAGATTAAATCGAACAAGCTCTTTAGTTAATTCCTCATCACCTATTACTTTGGCACTAGCCGCACCATTGATAAAATCCTTTCTAGCTTGAGCTGCTTTCACTAAATGTCGTAGCTGACTTGCACCAGGCAGATACTCAGGAAACAATTTAATCGATTGCATGAGCTGAGCGTCCGCACGCTCGAAGTCCCCATCAATGCAAAGAAGCTCAATGAAGGAACTTCTCAAGCTCGCATCTTTAGGTGTTGCTTTAATTTCATCAGTTAATTGCTCTAGAGCGTGTTGCAATAGGCCTTGGGACAAAGCATTTTTCCATTGAGTCATTGTTATTTCCTTACACCATGTGCTCTGGTGATAATTCGGTAATTAATTTAATGCTAGATACCATTTGATCGAGTTGAAAATGCGGTCGCAAATGGATAACTGAGTAATAATGTCCAGGAGTTTCTCTTTTCTCTCGAACTGTAATTTTCGCTTCATTTAGGGGGTATTTAGCTCGAAGCTCATCAGACGCTTCATCTGATGCGGTAGTGTACTGGTGTAACCAGCGTTGAAAGTCACGCTCTAGGCTTTCTGCGTCTTGATACCCACCAATTTTGTCACGCCCCATAACCTTGAGATAATGTGCGACTCGCGATACACACAATGTGTATTGCAACATCGATGTCAGTTTTGCATTCGTTGAAATATGCTTTTCTGCGTATTGTTTGGGCTTGTAGAGAGATACATTCGAGGTCATCCCTACCATATCAGTCTCAGGTATTGGAGAAATAGAAATAAAACCGCACTCAGACAATTCTTGTTCTTTTCTCTCAGTGACTTTCAAGTTTAACGGACATCTTTCACGATCATTCTTGCCATTAACACGCATCGTGCTCCTTGTAGGAGCGACGATAATACCCTGACTGTAATCGCCTTGTTTAATCCCTCGCATATGCGTGAACCAACCATGTTCCTGAAATGCTCTAATTGATACAGCAGCAAAACAGTACGCACTACTCCCCCATAGCAAATCTCGGTTGGAGTCGTAGATGTGTTCTTGAAAATTGAATTTATCATTCCGCGAGCCATCACTTTTGTATGGCTGACGGAACAAGACGTTAGGTGCAGTCAAACCAATAAATTTAGCGTCATCGTTATCTCTCAAACTACGCCACTTTGCATAATCTTCCTGTTCAAATTGGGCTGCTATATCTCTTATCGCAGAGAGTTGAGCGAAACTATCAACACCAAACATCTCTGGCGATGCAGACATGATAAATGGGCTGAATGCTGCAGCTGCAGACTGAGAGATCTTACTCAACACAGACAGATCTCTATCAAAATAATTTTTACTAGGATCACAGCGAAGCTGATAATCTCCAACCACCACACCAAAGGGTTCTCCCCCTGCCATGCCATATTCATTTTGATAGAGCAACTTAAATAGTGCTGATTGGTCAAACTCGATGGCTTTTAAAGCATCTTTACTGATTTCATTCCATGTCGCCGTTAAAACCTTAACTTTTACAGAGTCCGATGAACGAGAATCAACCTGTTCACATAAATACCTAACTCCAACCCACCCCCTTTCGAGCTGTTGAAACTCAGGATGATGTAATATTTCATTTAGTTGAGATTCTAATAGCTCATCAATGCGGTTAATTGTGTTCATCACACTATGACGAAAGCTGTCCAAATCTCTTGAACGTGTACCTTCTAGCCAAATTCGCGCTGACGCTACAAGATCAGAAGATTCATTGAATCGAGTCAACCACGGGCTATCAAGTTCAGCATAGCCTCCGGTACTGAACTCATGTTTTAGCTTGCTAGGGTCGCGAAAGTTAAGTGACACTGCTAATTCCATCTAGAACATAAAGATTGGTCATGGCTGGCCTTTCGACCAGCCAATTCATTTCTTATCCACCTGACTGAGGGATCTTTGCCACAAGTCGCAAAGATGTGGTCAGTTCTTCCATTTGTAACCAAGGCTTCAGCCATGCTACGGCATTGTAAGAACCAGGTGCGCCAGGAATTTCCTTAACCTGAACACGAGCGTCTGCTAGAGGGTATTTCGCTCTGATCTCTTGACCACCGCCTTCAGAAGCATTGACGTAACCTAGGATCCAGCGGTTCAGCCAAGACTCAACGTCTTCTGCTTCCATAAAGCTACCAATTTTATCTCGAGCCATTACTTTCAAATAATGCGCAAAACGAGATGTTGCCATCATATAAGGTAGGCGGGCAGAAATGGCCGCATTGGCCGTTGCTTCAGGGGATTCATGGTTCGCTGGTTTTTGACAGGTTTGCGCACCAAAGAACACTGCATAGTTGGTGTTTTTGTAGTGACAAAGCGGTAAGAAACCAAGCTTACCAAGCTCCGCCTCACGTCTGTCGGTAATACCAATCTCTGTTGGGCACTTCATATCAGGGTCGCCATCATCACTCATGAAGAAATGCGTTGGCAAGTTATCCACTCGACCGCCGCCTTCTGCACCACGGATGGCAGTACAAAATCCATATTTTGAAAATGCGTCGGTTAACTTAACACCAAGAACATACGAAGAGTTCATCCAACAGTAGTCGTTATGTTCAGCGTTAACAGCAATACCTGAAACAGGATCTACTTCGAACTCTTCAAACCCAAACTCTTCGACTGGAGCGGTAGCTTGTCCGTATGGCAAACGAGCAAGGACTTTTGGCATCGTCAGACTAACGAAGCGCGAATCGGCACTCTCGCGGAACGAACGCCATTGGGCGTATTCTAGTGATTCAAATACCTTATCTAGGTCGCGTGGTTTTGACAACTCAGTCCACTCATCAAAGCCGAATAGTGCTGGTGAAGCTGCGGACAAGAATGGAGAGAAGCCAGAAGCCGCTACATTTGACATTAGGCGTAACGACTCAATATCTTCTGGGTGGTTGGTAAACTCATAGTCTCCAATCAATGCACCATACGGTTCACCACCAGCACTACCAAACTCAGACTCGTAAACCTTTTTAAAGATCTGGCTTTGATCAAACTCAACAGCTTTGCTCAAGTCTTTATGTAGCTCTTTCTTGGTCATGCTCATCATGCGAACTTTCAGAGTAGAGCTGGTCTCTGAATTCATCACTAGATAATTTAAGCCGCGCCAAGAACCTTCGAGTTTCTGTAATTCTGGGTGATGCATTACTTCAGACAACTGATCAGAAATCTGCCTATCGAGCAAATTAATCGCTTCACGAAAAGTTACTGTTAGGTTTTTGTTCCAAGTAACTGTCCCTTTCATTGCTTCTTCAGCGAGCGTTTTAATCAGCTCCTCAGCACGAGAAGCTTCGGTCTGCTTAGTCGCACCAATAGCTTGATCTAAGAATGAAGTTGTCTGTTCATTAACAGTTGGATCTAACTGTTTTTCAGCTTCAGTCGTCATTATTCCGCTCCTTCAGTACTGTCTGACTTCGCTTTCTTGCCAAGATCTAACTCGCCTGCAAGTCTTGCCAGATTGTCTGTATTGTTCAAAACATCCTCTAGGATATTTTCAAGCTCTTCTGAGCGGTCAACTTTTGTCATCAAATCACGCAGTTTATTACGCGTTTCCATCAATTGGCGTAGTGGATCAACTTGATTTACGATCGCAGCAGGCTCAAAGTCTTGCATTGATTTAAAGTTTAAATCGACCTCAAACTGTGAATCGTCATTCGCAAGCTTATTCGCAACTTTAAACTTCACCGATGGATTCATTTTTTTGAGTACATCGTCAAAGTTATCTCGATCGATCTGAATAAAACGGCGGTCTTTTAATGGCTTCAACGCTTCTGTGTTTTGACCAGCGAAGTCACCCATTACACCTACAACAAAAGGCAGTTCTTTCTTAAGAGTCGTACCTTCAGTTTCAACATCATAGGTAATGTGGACACGAGGCTTCCGTACTCGTGATAGTTTCGAGTGGATACTCGTCATACCATTCTCCCTTTATTAATTTTCATTTTGTTCTGCTATGCCAACCAAACGGAAGTAGCTTTTCTTTGCATCCCCGTCGGAGATAAGTTCCGCCAGTAACTCCGGCAGAGGCATCCCACACCAACGAATAATCTGTTCGATGGAGTAAGAAACTGGTGAGTGAGGTTCACTCTCTCGGAAGAAATCAGCTACTTGCTGCAATTGTCTAATTGCCTGCTCTCGTGATTTCATGTTTGTCGCTAATAATGCATCACAACTTTGTGAACTTAACGGTTGTTCAGAAGAAGATTCATCAAGATCCTCTAGCTCTTCAAACACGGCTTGTGGTTGATTGAAACGATCTCCTAGAAGGTGCTTTAATGCCGAGTGTATTGATTCAAGTCTTTTTGATATATAAGAGCTAGGAGTCACATCACCGACCACTTCGTCTAATCGCTGACTGAATTCATTAAATGATTCTGTAGCGAACTCCAAATCCGTGATTAATTCTTGATAAAACGTATCAGAAGTCGACTTAACCGTAGTTATAATTTCAGATAACTCAACAGCCCCAAGCTCGACTCGATTTCGGCGCTTATCTTCGTCTAAGCGCTCAAGCTCTATAGCTTGCTGATATTCCCAATAGGCATAAGCTTGCTCCACGCCTAAGTCAGTCAATGGTATACAAGCAATTGGAAAAATAAGTGTTCCTTCACTATCGATACCATTGAGGCCAATAATCGCCGATATTCTTGTCTCAATACCATCTTCATCAGGCATTGGGTACAGATCATCCCAAAAGTTCTCAATTAAACTGGTTGCGAGTTTGTAGCCAACGCCCATACCACGAAAACCATACAATCGAGTTAGGGCTTCTATAAGCCAGGCAACAAATTCCAAATCTTTAGACTGATTCGTGAGTATTTCTGGGACATCTTCAATAAATACTCGCCATAAATTACTGTGGGTATAGATACTTTCTTCTTCTATAAGAGCATTACGTTCAGCGTTGCGGGCGGCCATACGCTGATCTTTCAACCGATAGTAAGCAGACTGTGGTGATACATCCTCTCTAGGATCAATACCTGTAGGATTTTCTTGAGATATAGGAGCCAACGCTTGTTCATACCAATCAAACATTTCATTACTCATAAGCTCTCCCTCTTAGAAAGACAGGTATCGTCGCGTCTTCTCTAGTTACTGTTTCGCACTCCGTTTGCGCTTGGCGAACTTTGATCAAAGCACAAGTTACGTTATCACTTGCGCCCCGAACCAAAGCCGAATGCATGAGCGCTAATCCAGCTTGGTTGACTGAGTCTGCATACAATGTCCGATGAATTTCATCACTCGTAAGTTCCTTAGAGAGTCCATCGCTACAGAGTAGAAACTGATCGCCGTCAGCCAACTGCCCTGAAACTTGATCAATAGTGACACTTTCGTCGACCCCAACAGCTCTGGTAATAACATTTGCAAGAGGGTGCGATTCGGCATCTTCAAATGCCAATAAGCCCTGATCCACTAAGTCCATGACTTGACTATGATCACGTGTTTTTTGGACAAAATTACCACTTCTAAGCTGGTAAATTCGGCTATCACCCACCCAAAGACAGTGGTAATACCCATCCTGAATAAACAACAAAACAAGTGTTGTTCCCATCGTTTTACCGTCTAAGTGATTTTGTGCGTATTGGTAAATTTCTAAGTTCGCTTCTTGAACCACTCTTCGGATATCATCGATATTAGTATTGGAGACATCCTGCATGTGGCGCGCGACTCTATCCACTAGCATCTGGCTTGCTATATCGCCAGCACTGTGTCCACCCATTCCATCGGCAACCACCCAAATATGCTGTTCTGTCATATCCAACAGAGCATCCTCGTTATAAGGGCGTACTTTTCCTGCGTGCGATTTAGCAAAGGTAAAATAGTTCCAATTCATTCTTCTATCCTACCAATTCCACTTTTTCCAGCCGCCATCAAGCATGGCTGAAAACTGACCAATTGAAGGAAATCCACTAGTAATGAACATGCATGGTTCAACCTTCGTTGAACCTTCAGTCCACCAAAAACATGGTTTACTCAATTTTTCTTTAATGAGGTAATTCAAAAGCGTGTTTTGATCAGTATTGCCGTGATCATGAAAAACTGTAGATATTTGGCTTTGATAAAGAAACTCTAGAGGCTTCACTTCACTTGTTACATTCGCAACGAGGTCATTTTTTTCTTGAGTACTCTTATGCCAAACATCAAAGACAAAGTCGTCCTCAAGTACTGAAAGAGCAAGAGCGGCACTGTCCTCGGTCCAAGCTCTGTCACCCCAATATTGCGCAGCTTCACCTTTTACGGCACGAGCTATAGTAAAGAAAAAGTATCTACCGCATGCATCAACACTAGGAATCATGCTACCAATGTAGGTTGAGTCTTCTAAATAGCTAATATCCAAAGCAAAGTGCCACACAGGAGCCGTTAAAAAGTGCTCATTCCAGCTTTCACCCAGTTGTTCCCTGCTGACTGCAATAACCGCCTGTTGCCAATCATGCCAACGCTCCGAGAAATCTTGTGATAAACCATCTTTCACAAAGTCCCCTTTTGCAGGCATTTTACCGATATAGCCCCAGCCTGATGTTATAAGGTTCGTGGACATCTGAACCTCTCCATTTCATTTGACCAAAACGGATTAATGGCACTAGAAGGAATAAGCTCTAGCTGCACCTTATTTCCCTTTAAATCAATCATAACTATATTGTCTTTACGCGATTCTGGCCTTGCTTTAAGTGATTGATCCAAAAGCTTGAATATGCCCCACTCACCTTCATAGGTATGCGCAATTTCGCGTTTAGATTCAGGTGGTGTGAACACAATTCGAGTCTGATCTTGACCGGCAGGCCAACTCAACGATTTAGCTCTTGCTGGTCCATGCTTATAAACCAAATCTTGTCCACCCAACTCTAAGACAAATCGAGTAATGTGCTGGTCTAGATAAACAGGCTTCATCCCAAACTCTACGCGTAATGAATTATCAGATTCAAAGAAAGACTGCCTGATACGTTGCGCTCTTTGAAAGACCATTAGTGTTTCTGGACGAACTCCAATTTCCTTTTCTAATCGCCAACGACTTTTCGAAGTATCCACAAACGGTTCGAGGTATTCTTGGAAGAATGCGTCAAGCGTACCTCCATAACCAAAGAATCGCTTAAAGTCTTTCAATCTAACTTCTCTGCTCGCGTTGGGCTCGAATGGATATCTGCCAGCAATAGTCCGCTGATAAGGGCGGACCACCTGTGTTACCCAAAGTTGATTTAGATGATCCTTCGAACCGCTCTCCGCAAACTTAACCGACTCTTGAGAAAGCTCACCTAGCCATTGATTAAATGGTCTCGGCAAAAGTTCTTTAGCACGAGCGAAGGAAGCTGCGACATCTTGTGTAACGGTTCCATCTAAAATACTTTTGTAGGCAATTTTCTGATTGTTACCAGAGCTTGATAAGTCACTTAAATACGAACGCAAGTTAACCATTGCTTGTTGAATATCATCAAAGTCTTGCTCACCAAGGCGTAAGATCTCTGAAAAATGCGATTCGACTTCTTTACCTGGCAGAGCAACATTGAAGCCGTTTTCTTCAGGTAAATACATGTCTAGTCTATCTGCCGTATTTGAAAACTTAACTTTGGCAACTTTACCAGCAACTTCAGAAGCGGCTTTTTGATTTTCTGACAATGATACTTTTGATAGAGCAACCTCTTTTTGGATTGCTCTCAACAAAGATTCGATTGGTCTTTCAACTCCAGATAAAACCCTCGCTTGCTCTGTCGCAAGTTCTAGGCTCGGAGCCTGCTTCAATTGAATATCTTCGATCAACGTTTTCCATTCATTAACATAATCTTGATAGTATCGAGACTGAACGCCTTGGATGGCACTATCTTGATCAATTTCATGAGCCTTAAGATCGTCACCATAAACCCAGTTCTCTTCCATTAGGCTTTTTACTGTACGGTTGATCTGAATCTGAAAAATGCTATGAAAACCATTGTACGTGTAGAAACCCGAAATGCCTTGTGATAGCGGTTTTCCACTAGCTCGCTCGAACTGCTCAAGCCCTTTAGGTCCCAATACATCAGTCAAGCGAAATGAAGGTACATGACTCTTAGAAAATTGTATTTTCATTCGCTGATAAGCACGTTCAGGTAGAGACATTTGAGTCAACACTTCTCGAGCACTCGTCACGGCAGCAGTGTTGTAGGTAAAGCCTTGTCCATCGTTGCCTAATAAATATTGAGTGTGCTGTAGCAAACGTCTTCTTAAGTCTGCGTTTAGCTCACCCGGATATTGACGTTCGAAATAAAAGTTAAACCAAGCCAACACTTCATCTTGTTGATATTTGTCTGGATTGAATAACATCAAATACGTTTTTAACGTTTCGTACAAATACTCACGATGCTGTTGATTGCTCTCCATTTCTGACACCAAGCTATCAAGAAGCAGAGGGGCGTAATATTGGGTCAAAGCATCAGAATATGCATTGTTTGCCGCCTGAGACACTTTGTCTCCTTGATAGAGACCAAACCTCTTTACAGAGTCGGCATCACCGTAGTCGCTTTGCTTTCCGAGAGGAAGCGTCATCAACCTATCTAATGTTTCTACAGCTGAAACAATATCCGCTTCAAAATCTAAACTTTGAGCGCCAATCATTGCATCAATATGGCTCACTTGTTCATTGGTATCGACAATTAACTGTGAGTTCCACTTATAACTCATAAACCAAAGCGCAGAAGCTCCTAGCAGTAGCGTTGTACATCCAATGTAAACACCTCGACGCATCCAACCTGACTGCTTTTGATAGTGACGATTAACTGTTCCTAACAGTTGCTCTTTGAAAATAACCTTGTCAAAAAGATTCTTTACGAAATAACTATGAGAACCAGTCTGACTCTTTGCTAGAGCTAAACGATTTAACCCAAGTCCATTGGTTGATTCATTCATCAGCTTATCGACTGGTAAGCCTTCTTGAACCGAACTCAACATAAACACACCACGAATCAAGGCAGGCTCTTCAAAACTGTTTTGTGCAAAAATTTCAGCTAAAAACTCGTCAAGATTAGCTTGTAGCACTCTTAATTGCTTTGGAAATTCAAAGATAAGCGCGCGTTTATCTAAATCGTCCTCTGTTTCAAGTATTCTAAGCATACGGGCATCAAGGCGCTCCAACATGCCATGAAATTCTTTGTTGAATAGAGAAATAACGCCTCTTTCATCATCCACTTCACGAGGGAACATGAAACCAAATAATTCCTCTCGCTCTTCCTTACTTAAATCGGCAAAAAACTCATTGAAACCGGCAACTAAATCCATTTTGGTGAGCAATACGTAAATCGGAAACTGCATGCCTAACTGGTTTTTCAGTTCTTGAAGTCTCGACTTAATTGCTCGAGCATGAAGACTTCGCTCGGTTCGAGTCTGAGACATCACGCTGGCTAAACTTATCGTAACAATCGCACCATTAATTGGTCTTTGCGTTCTATACTTTTTCAACAATCCTAAGAAACCATGCCACGCTTTAGAGTCGACCTTTTCTTGACTGTCTTGTGTCGTATACCGGCCAGCCGTATCTATAAGAACTGCTTTATTTGCAAACCACCAATCACAGTGGCGAGTGCCACCTACACCGGCAATAGAGTCAGAGCCAAGGCTGTCTCCTAATGGAAACTCTAACCCCGACTGCTTTAATACGGTTGTTTTCCCCGTTCCAGGAGGGCCAATCAACACATACCACGGTAAGTCATACAAGCTTCTCTTGCCTTTGTGTGTTTTCGTCACTACTTTGACAGCTTGCTCAATACGCTCGCGCATTAAGTCAATTTCACTTGCCGCTTCTTTATCTGATAGGCTATCAACCTCAAGCAACGTTTGAATACTTTCGTCTTCTTTCACCTTTTGCTTATGCTGCTTGGTAACGTTAAATATCGCCCAAAGCAACACCAACACTAGAATAGTGACTAGCCGTTGAAAGTCACTCTTTAGGGGCTCATATCCCGCTATCGCAATAAGTGGACCAACAACCCAAATGAAAATAGAACAAGCAGCGACACCTATAAGACCGAGAAACCATCTTTGAGTAAATATTCTGCCAATTTCTTTAATACGCATCTCTATCTACCTATTATTAATTCGCGACAAGAAGGTCGATTTCAATCCGGCGGTTAATAGCTCGGTTTTCATCACTACTGTTTTCAACTAATGGTCTTGCATCCCCCAATCCCTCGGGTATCACTCGCCCTTCTAATGCACTATTCGAGATCAGTTGTTCAGACATAGCAGTGGCTCGAGCTAATGATAGGTGCCAGTTCGAGGGATATTTACTCGTGAAAATAGGCCTATCGTCGGTGTGACCAGTAACAATGATCTTGCCTTGGGTCGACTCCAATGTTCTCGCAAGCTTAGAAATAACGGGTTGGATGTAAGCGACAACATCAGCACTACCTGATTCAAATAGATCTTGAGACTTTAACGAAATTCTTACCCTGTCTTGCAGCGGCTCAACATTGATTAGCCCCTTACCGATCTCAGTTGCTAGATACATTGAAATCTTTTCTGCAATTGGCGCTGATTTTGATTCTGACGTTGCATCTTGGTTAAGTTGTTGCGGTTGAATCAAATTGACTAATTGAGAAAAGGTGCGATTGGATGCCTTATTTAGCTCATAACTAAAATACATATATATGCAGACCAATAGTGCCGCCGTTACAGAACATACAACCCAAAGAGGAGCTCTATCAGAAGCCTTTGAGCCATTCAAAATGTGTTGGTCGATACTATTGCTTAGTTCCTGAGGGACTCCTCTCCCATAAGTCTTAAGAGTAGCAATAACCTGTCTTCTCAATTTCCGGTGCGATTCCAGTCCATTTTTTTCTAAACGGTATTGACCCAGAAACCCGAGAGATAAGCACACATACATTAGTTCAAGCAAATCTAAGTTCACATCTGGTTTCGCCATGCACTTATCAAGATGCTTAAAGAACGCTTCCCCACCTTGACTGCTAGCATAGAAGGAGCTAAGTAATGAATCGTGACTCCAGAATGAATTCCCACCCCAATTGGTGTTAAGGACAACTTCATCTAGTGAACAGCATAAACAATAACGAGCTGTATCAATGGTATCCAAATCAACGTCATGCTGACGTAATCGGTTCTCATAATCTCTAAGCTTTTGTGCCAATGTCTCTTTTAGAAACAACGGATCGGAATGAGTCGCTGTCGAGCGAATTTGACCGATAATAGATAACAGGCCATTCGCCTCTGCTAGTAGAGAGTTATTCCCATAAGCGACCACTGAATCATTGTTCACCAATTCAGGACTTTTTGAGATAACTACGGTATTATCCACAGACTTTTCTGATTGTGGTTTCGATGCGGGTGCTCTTCCACCCGGTGTTGGTTTTACTATCGTTTGTTCCATACAGAGCGCGCCTATTGATTAATACTCCAAAGCTCAAGTTCAGCATTCGGAAAATGCCCTGATAGGTGAAGCGCAATACCGCCACTATCTTTTAGCCTCATCCAAAATGGCCCTTTCTTGACAACTTCGAAATAAACATAGCCCGTTTGGTAAGGAATCTGTCTCGGGACGACACTCAACGGCACTACGTTTATACCGTTGATCTGATTATTAATTAGATCGCGAATCTGTTCTGCCGGGCCAAACTTGAGTTGCGCTGGGACCAGGCGTCTTATTTCATCTGTTGTGGTGTCTGCTTTAATTGCTAGCACAAATTGGCATGACTCAAGCAAGCGTTTATCTGGAAGCGGCGTCACTTGAATACCGTATTGGCGAGGCTCCAACGGAAGTTTGGTCGCAGTTTGGTCAAGGACAACACTGAGGTACTGACTGAGTATCTGATTCAACTCGCTATAGACACTTGATACATCTAAGTGATCATACGCAAGCAAACTTGGGACTCTTTTAGTTTTATTAGAAAAAGTGGCTAACTCACCAATGTAACCTTTAAGTGTCGTCGCTAATTCCAGTGGATGTAACCTATCTAACTCACTGAAATGCTTTAACTTCGCCTCATATCGGTTCAGCATTTGGAGCATGATGAAATCAACAGCAGATGCCGATGCAGATTTACCCTTAATCAAGCGCTGTGCAATAACGTCAGCACGCATCTTTGTCATCGCGATAACGTTACGTAGATAAGCTGACATAACTTTGTCGCTAAGGAGGTTGATAAGCGGAGGAACGTACTCATCGTCTAGTATAACTTCCCCTTCAGGAGTTACCTCTTTGATCCTTAAGATAGGTAACTCCACATAACCCGCTAATTTGTCATTACTCGCTTTCAACTCTAGGTTAAGGGCTGCAACTTGGATGGTTTCTTCATCTTGTCCTGTAAGGTTATCTATCACGTCGATATCTTGAAGTACATAACGAGAGACGATCGATTCGCTTACATCCGAAACGTTTTTACCTGTAACACTTGAAAGAGGGAGAGTTATTTTTACTAACGTATTTTCAGTGTTTTTATCAATAAGTAGAGGCGAAACTGAATCGTTGGATATTAACGTATTAACCAACGTCATATCTGGCAAAACAGCTTCAAGATGCTCAAGTTCAATAAGACCATCTTTTAGCGCGTGTTTTTTTACTCGACATTTCCAAACTCCCCAATTGTAAGCCCCACCTAACTGATGTAAGCCCTTGAATTCTTGAGAGGTTGCGCGTTCTTGTTGTTGGAAGTGCTGGGGACGTAAAAACATTCCTTCGCACCAAGCCGTCTTGGAGTATTGCGTCATTTATAATTAGCCAACTAAACGTTATTTAACGACCAAAGACAGATCTTCTAACAATACTTGATATGTGTTGTAACCGGTCTTATCCACTTTAATGACTTGTCGCCAATTTGAGTTTTCAATATCTCGAAACGCTACGACAATGCCTAAATATTCTGTCTTTGGAGACATACTTGCTTGATATGTTTCTTTCTGACCTGGAGTTAATGAAACTTCATATTTATTCACTAAATCAGGTCCTAAGACTTTTTCACTTTCTTCATAAATAGAAAAAAAGTCCTGGCTTTCGAAAATGGTATTTGACGTTAATTCAAATACATACACCACTACAGGAGAAGGCCTGCCGTTTGAATCAGGATTAATGTTATGACTTGCTGCTATTTCTAAATCTGAGTATGGATCAACAACTAGGTTCGCTGCTGAGCACCCAAATAAAGCTATTGAAATTAATAACAAAATATATTGGTAAAACTTTTTCATCACCCTAATTCCTAGCCTTTGTTTTTTAATGCTAATTCATAGTGCTTAGCGAAGTCTTCTAAATAGAACGGAGACTCTTTATTGATAATATCATCGGATAGCTTTTCATGAATATCCTCAAACCTCTTCCAACTTTGAGCATATTTCCTAGCTGGAATAACCTTATTAATAACCGTGTCTTTCGCTAAAGCATCTGAGTATATAGAAGTAGGTTCAACAAGTGACATAACACTCGAAACCGTACCTTCAACACCTTTCATTAAGGCTTGCTCATGACTTTCGATGTCATTAAATGCTTCTTTAATGGCTGCATTTGGCTTTAAGAAGCTAGCGGTTTGACGGTTATATAAGTTATGAATCGCATCTTCTAAGTTTGCAGAAAACTTTAAAGGGTTATTTTCTGACTTACGAAATGCGGTATGACTAAGTCGATTTGTTTGTTTAAACACTGCTCTGTTATGCAGTGTTTCCATTAAACCAACTAGCATCAAAGAAAATGACTCCCCCAGTTGTTCGAACCATTCCTCTCGGTTATCGCTGGGAATCATCATTGGATCTATACCCACCCCTCTAACAAAAGCCGCAAGTTCACCCCCATTGGTATCAAAGTTGGGAGTCGATAGGTGTTCTGATTGTCGGTTAACTTTCGGTAAAGTTTCAGATACGGTGCTCTGTTTTTCGGGCTTTGGGATATCAATAAAATCATCGACTAAACCAATATCTAGCTGAAAGTCAGAAGGAACACTTTCGTTTAAGAGTTCACTAGCACTAAGGCCTAGGTCAACAAATTCTGCTTCCGATGGACTTGAGACTACTTCAGGGGGTGCGCTAGAAAGACTTTTACTTGTCTCAAGACTGAATACATCTGTATCTGTTTGAATAGAAACTGAAATTTGATAATCCCCTAAGCTAACCATATCGTCATCGCTTAGTGCTATTTCATTTCCTTGACCCACAGGAGTTACAGCATTATTTACAAAAGTACCATTAGTTGAGAGGTCTTTTATCAAGTATTTGTCACCAAACTTAATCAGTTCTCCGTGGGTTCCGGATACCACTCTTTCAGGATCTGGTAGTGTCCAATCACATTGTTCAGACCTACCAAATGTAACCTTGGCATGTTCATCACTTGATTCAAACACGAACTCACTCTCAATCTCTGGAGTAAATTTGTGAAAACTTGTTATGGTTAAAACCAACTTCATGTAAACCTCGCCAAAGACCTGCTAGATATTATTTTTAATTTTATTATTAACTACTTTCTTATTAACAGTAAGATTAATAAAAATCTTAATACTGCCATTGAAAATCATGCACGGAATAATGAATCATTTTTTTATCAAAGCAATCACGTATTGTTCAACAATTTTAATTATCCAACCAAGTTCAAATTTTTGACACTTAGACTTTCATCAATAAAAAAACGAATGTTAGTTTGGCCGAGAAATTCTAACATAATGACTTTTCATTGAGCAGAAAGGTATATATTCCCCCATCATTTATACGGAGTTCTTGTGATGGAAGACAGTAATAAAAACAATTCTATAAATAACGAAGAAAGCGGAGATAAAACTAAAATTGTAAAGACTCAAAAACGAGACAATGCAGTTAAATCAACCAAACTCACTAATAATGAAACCTCCGTTAAAAATAAAAATGAAACAAATACAAAACTGTCTCAAAAAGAAAACACTCCGTTAGTTAATAAGAAAAAAAACAATAAAGATGACTCATTAAATAATAACAAAGATGTTATTAACGAAAGCTTAATAGGAGCGACCGTTAAAAATCGGTATGAAATTGAGTCGGTTATTGGACATGGTGGGCTTTGCGATGTTTACTTAGCTAAAGATAGGATTCTTGAATCTTCAGGTTCAGAAACACCCTACGTTGCGTTAAAAATATTACAGAAAGAGTTTGCTTCTCAACCAGAGACTGCACGCATGTTAATACGTGAAGCTCAACAAACTCAAAGGTTAAGCCACCCTAATATCATTAGGGTTTTTGATTTTGGTGTTGATGGCGAAATATACTTTTTAGTTATGGAGTATATTAACGGAGAAACATTAGAGAGTTTAATACAGCGTTCTAGGCCCCATGGGCTGAAGTTTAATGCAACTTTATCAATCCTAAATCAGGTACTCGATGCACTCTCATATGCTCACTCTCTTGGTGTAGTGCACGCCGACCTAAAGCCCGCTAATGTGATTTTAACGTCTGAGGGTAACGTTAAGTTGCTTGATTTTGGTGTATCTAAAACTCATCAATTAAAGCAGGATCAATATGCGGCTAAACGTAAATCCGAAAATGTTGAAACGCTTGGTTATACTCCCAACTATGCATCACTCAACCTGTTATCCGGTAAGGAACCGAACTTAAGCGACGATATGTTTGCTCTATTTTGTATTGCTTACGAGCTATTGAGTTGCAAACACCCTTACGCAAGAACTCCAGTTAATGAAGCTCTCAAAAAGAAGATCAAGGTCTCTAAACCAACTAACATGCCTGCATCTAAGTGGCAAATATTTTCAAGCGTATTTTCAACTGGCATCATTCCGAACGAGCTGACCCCTGAGCAGTTGAAACGCAAATTGAATATGCGCTATTGGCCTATCGCTAGCGGCGCGGCAGCGAGTATATTATTAGTTAGCGGCATTGTATTTGGTTATCAGCAGCAACAAGAAACCATCGCCAATTTGGAAACCGTTATTAGCAAGCAAAATGATCAAATTGCCGGACAAGAGTGGCAGCTTGATACGCCAGCAGAAAAAAGTTTGGCACTGATTGATAGTGAAAAAAGCTTACATCCAGTCGTTAAGGCTGGCTTATTACGCTTACACAAGACCTATATTCTCAGCGAGTTTGAATCTGAAATTGATCAGGTTTTGAATTCTGATGCCAACAACTACCCGAATTATGATGAAATTGAGTCCATACTTGATAAAGCAAAAACCTACTACCCTGACTCACATAAAATAGAAGTTCTTGCCTTAGATATTCAGTCAAGCAAGCACTCCACTTTACTTTCGATAGCAAGGCAAATCAACAGTCAACTTGAAAAGTCTCGGTACAGTAAAGAAGACGGCAGTAAATCCATCTATGAGCTCAAGGATGAGTTAAATCAGATTCATCAAGGTTATCCTTTCACGCCAAGTTCGTTATCTAGCGATGTTTTCGGTCAGCACCTCACTGAAGCACTCCAAAAGAAAGACGCAGCTGCACTTGTTGCTCTTATTAAGGTTGGGAACACCTTCTTTTCAAACGTAGAAGAGCATCAAGAGAACTTACAGATAAGTAATGCGATGAAAGATGCAGTGCTGGAAATGAAATTATATGAGACAGCGCTAGATTCCAACAGCCCTCTACCGTTTCCAGAAGATGCCGCTAGAATCCTGTTCCAAAAAGAGTTTGAAAACTTTTATTCTCGCCTAGAAAAGGCAAGGACGACAACTCATCTCGATAACTTGGTGAAGGATGTGGATCTGTTCTCGAAAAACTTTCCTATTGGTTTTCAGGATGTTAACGATTTAAGATTCAAAACTGCTGATAAATACTTACGCTTCTCCGATATATTACTTAATAAGCGAAGGACTTCAAGCGCAAGACGCGCTATGAAGAAAGCCAACGAGCTTATGAAGCAAATAGAACAGGACTCTAAGCAAAGCTAGTAATACAAAAGGGACGCGAGTCCCTTTTTTGCCGCAGATCACTTGCCAATATGCAACTAGATTGCTAATTTATACTTGTACTTAATGAGGAGAGTTAGCCTTGACTGAAGGAATAGTCAAAGTTGGCGAACGTCGGGCGTCCGTATGTAACGATAGCCTTAAACTAGGACTGCAAGACACTTACCGACTCGGCGTTTTACTTGGAAACGTCCCCTTTGCTACTTGTGTTAAAAACACGCGAGTTGAAGTTTTTTCATCCCTACATTTCGACCATTGCCGTTTGGATATAAGTCAAAATATCTTTAACAATGACTTTCTTTTTGTAAGTTTATCTCAAGCGACAAGCAAACTATTTCTGCTCAAATACTGGTTATGCCATTCATACCTTCGGCTAAGCCTTCATTATCCGAAACATTCCTCTACCGCAACGTTTAATAGGGGTATACATGATTAATTTTGATGTTCTCAATACATACATGGATAACGACGTAGATCTGATCGTCACTGTTTTTTCTACATACCTTGAAGATCACACGAATGATATAGAGCGTATAGATGAGCTATATACAAGCAGATGTTGGTCAGAACTCTATCTATTAGCGCATAGTTTAAAGGGCATTCTAGAGAGTTTCGGAGAAGACACCGCGGTCATTGCGTTTCAAAGAATAGAAGAAAAAACCAGAAACGATACAGCGCCAGATAGCTCAGATATAGCTATAGTTACTGAAGAGCTAGCTGCAATTAATCAACAAATCTTCGCTTACTTGAAGAATATGCAATAAAGAAATTCAAGGCTTAACTGGGGGAAATATGGCAATGAATAATAGCAATTTCAGGGAGTTGATTGAGTCTCTCAAAGACCTAACACCAACTCAAAAAAGGTACTTACTTAGCCGTACAAAGATGGCGCTAGATGATGAAAATAATATGTTAAACATCAGTGATATTCTAACACCAGAAGAGTTGGAGGCGTTACTATCACCAGCACCAACAACGAATACAAAATAACAATGATATACAACGCAACCGTCAGATTAACGCTAGGGACCAAGTGAAGCAAATCGACTTTGCTTGGTTGTTAGTTTCTCTCCCAATTCCTTTTCACTACAACAAACGTATTGTTTTCGAAACCTTTTTCCAATTTAAACAGGTCAGATAATTGAGCGACTAACATCAGTCCGCGACCAGAGGAGGACCAACTATCGTCATCCATTAAGTTAGGTGCCTCAATCTGTTTATTTTTATGTTGGATGAACGTCTTCTCATTGATCGGCGCTCCGCAATCAGAGACTCTCAGTTCCACGAAACCGGATACTTGGTCATCCCCAACCCTACACTCCACTTCAATTGGCAGGCCTTCTATTTCACTGTAAGAATGAATATAAGCGTTATTCATGAGCTCAACGACACAAAGCTCCAATGATTGAATTGCATTTAAGGGGATTTGATGACCCATCAAAAACCGAACAACGTCTTTGCTCGCACTTCGTGAGTGAGTAAGGGAGCTCCCGTAAGTTCGTTTAAATTCGCTCTTTGACATTCTTTTCCTTAAAATCGAGCCTCTCACCATGCCATTTTACCTGTAAAAGGCTGGCATCATCATCAAACTCATCTTCGTTGTGCCAAGATTGTACTTTTTTAAAGACGTCTCCCACTTGATCTTCAACTGGCAGCGTGCAAACAGCTTTTATACTCGATGCCAATCGTTGTAGTGAAAACATCTCCTCACCCTGCCTCGCTTCAATCAAACCATCCGAATAAAGCCACAATGCATCGCCCTCATCTAGACTAATTTGGTTACCGCTATATTCTATCGGCTGCATTGCACCAACGATAAAGTTATCGTCACCTATCTGTTCCATCGTGTTCGTACTCGCTCGCCAAACTAAGATCCTGGGGTGGCCAGCCGTGCAATAGCTAAGTCGCCCTGATTTTGTGTTAAGAATGGCGTAAGCCATAGTAAAGTAAAGTTGACTGTTTCTAGTTTGCTGATAACGCCGATTTAGCCGTTCAATCACAGATGCAGGCTCACTTACGCAATAGCCGTCATCTCTCAACTCCATCGTGATCGAATCAGGCCCCTGACTTTGAGATAGCGTCTGTTGAATAGAAAAAGCCATCAAAGCTGAAGAAATACCATGACCAGAAACATCAAATACATAAAACGCAACATGTCGTTCATCGAGCTCCAAATACCCCAACATATCACCACCAATCTGGGAGCATGGTTTGTAGACATAGCTAAAATTTACATTCTGAATAGTTGATTCAGCAGGGAGTAGTTGCTCCATCAGATGACTAGCAGACTGTAGGTCTTGGTGAATTGTTTGATAGGCCGCATCTAGCTCTTTATTTCTCTCAACGAGTTTGTTGTGCAGTTCTAAAGTACGAAACCCCGCACGGATTCTGGCCTGAAGTTCCTCTACAGACGTCTTCTTATCTACGAAATCATCTGCGCCAGCATCAATGCCTTTCACGATCGAACTTTGGTCATTTCTAGAAGACAGTAGAACAAAGAAAATGTAACGTTCGCTAACTTTAGATTTTAATTGGCGACACAATTCAATACCATTAATTCCAGGCATCATTAAATCACTCAGCACAAACTGAATATCAGGGCGGAGGGTTAGCACCTCAAGCGCCGCTCTTCCGTCTTCAACTGCAACCACTTCATAGCCCTGCTTTTCCAATGCACTGCTGATGTAAAGCAGTACTGTTTTACTATCATCGACCAAAAGAATGGGTTTCATCTTCCTCCTTAATACGGTTGCTTTACTGGCTAACGCAAAACACTAGTCACTGACTGCTCATTTCTAAAACGGCTGTAGTCTTCGGCTAATAATTGGTGTTGATATCGAGTGTAAGACAACGCTTCATTAGAAATTAGTATCTGATGCTCTTTTTCGATTAACTGACTTTGCAGCCTTTCAATCTGTTCATTCTGCTGTGTGTAATTGAGGTACAGTGCGAATAGACCAAAAACCGAAACCATTAACAGGGCGATTAGAATATTATTGATAGTTTTCACTTGAATACTCATGACCTCTCCTTGTCTATTATTAGACTTTCCATGATGAAAGAGAGCGTCTACGGACCAAGAGCCCAAGGCTCTAAAACGCAACGAAGCAAATTGAGGTTGTTTTTCCAATTATAGGCGATAGGAGAAAAAATAAGAAAAATCTGAAAAAATTTGAATATCCTGCTGAGTTAAGAATCGGTAAGGTGGTAGCAGCGAGCTATCATCCACTCGCTGCAATACATTAACTCTGAAATGCAGGTCTAGCTAAAATTTGGTTATACCATCGAGCAATGTTTGGCGACGTCGATAGCACATCAATTTCTAGGCCTTTAATTGCGAAACTGATCAAAATAAAGCCTGTTATATCGACGATAGTAAAATGGTCTACGGCGATAAAATCATTATGTTCAAGGCGCTTGTCTAAGACAGGCAGAAATTCGTAGACGCGTTGTTTTGATTCTTCGCCCCATGCTTCAACGCAACGTTCTCTGTCTCCATAAACTCCGGTCATGTTTCGAAACGCCTGAAATGCCGCATTTAGTCCTTGGAACTCCACCACACGATGCCACATTTCCACCTGAGCACGTTCGAGCTGGTTAGCACCAAACAGCGCCAGATCATTTTCAAACGCTTCATCTAGGTAGCGACAAATCGCCACGCTTTCACAGATCGTCGTACCATCATCCAGTTCCAGCAGAGGCACTTTGCCATTCACGCTTTTCGATTTAAACGGTTCAGATAGGTTATCGCCCTCACGAACGTTCAGCGCAATTCGCTCAACCTCGCCACCGATTTCCTTCAGAAAAATGCTAACTCGCTTACAACTTGGAGTCATTGCGGTTTCATAGAGCTTCATTTCACATCCTTTTATCTTTTTCTAACCGATTGGTTAGGATATACTGTAGTCAGTTTATAAACGATCAGTCAAGAACTTCACTATCAAAAATTTTCAAACAGTTGTGGGTCTGTTTGCTGAGCGAGATTTTTGATGCCGTTTGTGAGTTCACATGAATTTGGAGGCTGATACCCAAGCATAGATGGGTATTCATCATATTGGTTCAGTTCGAACGCTAGAGGTTCTCTGTACCATCCCTCCAAAGCAATTTAATTACCCGATAAGCAGACCCAGGCAGGTAATTTATGGCAAGAAAAGCCAACTTCGACCGAGATGAAAAGCTTCTCGTGGCTATGGATGTGTTTTGGCGCAAGGGCTTTGCGAACACGTCTATCTCGGATCTCACCGACGAGTTGAACATCAACCGCTTCAGTCTTTACAACACCTATGGTGACAAGCAACAGCTCTACTACGAAGCGCTCGATACTTACTTAAAAAAGGTCTCGCTACCGTCACTCAATGATTTGGAAAAAGACGATGCGTCTTTACCTGAGTTAGAATCGTTCCTTAAATCTTTTGCTGAGCTGCAGCGCAAACGGAACTGTGGGTGCTTTATTCAAAATGCGTTGATTGAGCACGCTGGCGAAGACGATGATGTACTGCGTAAAGGGCATTTTTTGTTTGACCATCTTATCGACATCATTGCGGATGCGCTGACCAATGCGCAAAAAGAAACCTTAGTGCCGAAAACGCTGAAACCAGAAGAGCTCGCTCGTTTTGTTCTCAACAACATGCAAGGCATGCGCGTACTTGGCAAAGCCAAACGTTATGCCGATTTGGATACGGCGCTTTCCTGCTTGCTGGTTTTGATTAGGAAGTGACATGTCGATTGAAGTGATAGCAGTACGTCTTACCAAAGGCATGGACTTAAAGCTGAGCCTAGCGAAATTGGTCGAGCAGCATGGTATCAAAGCAGGCTCGATTGCCTCATGCGTTGGCTGTACCTCTTACCTCAACCTTCGTTTGGCAGGTGCAGAGAGTACGTTAACCAAACAAGAGCCATTTGAAATTGTCTCTGTGATGGGAACCCTAACGGCTGAACATCAACACGTTCATATCTCGGTGTCTGATCGTGAAGGACGAGTTTGGGGTGGGCATTTGTTGGAAGGCACAGTGATTGATACTACCGCAGAATTGATCATCCATTCTTACTCAGAACTTGAGTTCACTAGAGCGATGGACGACTCGACTGGCTATACCGAACTACAAGTGAATCCTTGCGAATAATTAAAAGCTCCAGAGCCTTACCGTGTGGTCTCTGGAGCTTTATCCGCTTATCTCTTACGCTAAGAATTTACTCATATCGAGCAGGCAAATTTCTAGGATCATTCTTCGACTAAATAACAAACCTGATTATCGTCGACCGTTACTTGCCAAGTTTTTAGACAGTACGCTTCATCTTCCAAACACTGCCCACTCTTTAAACTGAAATGCTGTTTGTACAGTGGTGATGCAACACACATCTCACCATCGATATCACCGACAATCCCTCGACTCATCACATAAGCCTTACCAATTGGGTCCCAATCTTGAACGGCATAAACACCACTATCAGGAATGTAGAATAACGCGACATGCTCACCTTCAATCAATACAGTGGCACCGATAAACGGCATTAAGTCATCAAGCTGACACAATTTCACTTTGGTTAAAGCTGCCATTTACACCTCCTGTTTCACCGGAATACGCTGACCGCGCACACGTTGGTACGGCAAGACTTTGCTGCCCGACGTGCTGTTCAAGAAAGGACGGAAGCGTTGCAATTTCTGAGGATTATCCAGCGTACTCTTCCACTCACATTGATAGGTATCTATGACTCGCGCCATTTGCTCATCCAATGAATCACATAGGTTGAGAGAGTCATCCAAAATCACTTGTTTAAGGTAATCTAGGCCCCCTTCCATGTTCTCCATCCACACCGACGTACGCTGCAAGCGATCAGCGGTGCTGACGTAGAACATCAATACTCGGTCAATCATGGTGATCAACTCTGATTTGGATAAGTCAGATGCAAACAAATCAGCGTGTCTTGGTCTCATGCCGCCATTCCCGCAAACGTATAGATTCCAGCCGTTTTCGGTGGCGATCACCCCAATGTCTTTACTTTGCGCTTCTGCACACTCTCGAGTACAGCCCGATACGGCAAACTTAAGCTTATGGGGCGCTCGCAATCCTTTGTATCGGTTCTCTAACTCAATGGCTAATCCGACCGAGTCATCAACACCATAGCGACACCAGGTAGAACCGACACACGATTTCACGGTGCGCACCGATTTTCCGTAGGCGTGCCCTGTTTCAAAACCAGCATCGATTAAGGTTTGCCAGATTTCTGGGAGTTGTTCTAACTTCGCGCCAAATAAATCCACGCGCTGACCGCCAGTGATCTTGGTGTATAGATCGTATTGCTGAGCAACTTCGCCTAGCACGATAAGTTTGTCTGGTGTGATTTCGCCGCCCGGAACACGAGGTACAATCGAGTAAGAGCCGTCTTTTTGCAGGTTTGCCATAAAGGCATCATTAGAATCTTGCAGAGATTGATGTTGAGGCTCCATGATGTGTTCATTCCACAAAGAAGCGAACACAGATGCCGCTGTCGGCTTACAAATATCACACCCATGCCCTTTGCCATGCAGTGCAATTAAGGTGTCGAAGTCTTTGATTTGTTCCACTTTGCAAATATGGAACATCTCTTGGCGACTGAGCTCAAAGTGCTCACAAAGGTGGTTGTTAACCTCTACCCCCATGGCTGCCAGTTGAGTATCCAATACCGACTTCACCATATTGCTACACCCACCACAGCCAGTACCGGCTTTGGTGTTTGCTTTAAGGTCCGTCAGGTTGGTGGTGCCAGCTTGTATCTCGGCAACTAAGTCACCTTTTGTGACGTTGTGACAAGAACAGATAATGGCGCTGTCTGGCATCTCTCCATCAAGCATTCCGGTATCAAACAGCAGGTTCGCCGCGTGGTCTGGCAGGACCGTTTTGTTCAAATAACACTGCAAAAGCGCATCGTAGTCACTGTTGTCACCAACAAGAATTGCACCAAGCAATTGGGTACCACTCGCATCAACCACCAGCTTTTTGTAGATGCCTGCGACCGCATCTTGCAAGACCATTTCTTGAGCGCCTTCGGTTTGCATTTGTGCATCGCCGATAGACGCCACATCCACCCCAAGTAGCTTGAGCTTGGTGCTCATGTCTGCGCCTTTAAAACCTTCGCTTGGCATACCAGTCAAGACATCGGCAGTGGTTCTCGCCATGGTGTAACCGGGTGCGACTAAACCAAAGATCTTCTGCTCCCAAAGAGCACATTCGCCAATCGCATAAATATTCTCATCGCTGGTTTGGCATTGGTTGTTAATCACAATACCGCCTCGCTCGCCTACTTCTAGCTCAGCCATTTTTGCCAGCTCATCTTGAGGGCGAATCCCTGCGGAAAAGACAATCACATCCACTTCGAGAGGATCTTTGTCTTTAAACACCATGCGATGCTTAGCCGTTTCACCATCGCAGATTCGTTCCGTACCCGTTGAGGTGTGAACGGTTAGCCCTAGCGCCTCAATCTTCTCTTTTAGCACTAAGCCAGCACCATCATCTAACTGTACGGGCATCAGGCGAGGTGCAAACTCAATGACGTGAGTTTCTAGCCCCAACAGTTTGAGTGCGTTTGCCGCTTCTAAGCCCAACAAGCCGCCGCCAATCACTGCGCCTGTTCTTGCACCTTCACATGCCTTTTTGATTTGTGAAAGGTCATCAAGCGTGCGGTAGACAAACACGTTATCGCGGTCTTTACCTTCAATTGGCGGCACAAATGGGTACGAACCAGTAGCGAGCACAAGTTGGTCGTAACCCAGCACATCTTCACCATCAAGCAGAATGCGCTTTTGCTCTCTGTCGATGCCTGTTACTTGGCTGCCAAGTACGAGTTGGATGCCATGCATGTCGTACCATTCTTGGTTACTCAGCATCAAATCATCATGAGACTTACCCGCAAATAAAGAAGAAAGTTGTACACGGTCATACGCGATAAAGCGCTCTGCACCAATCACGGTAATTAGGTGCTCCAAATGCGCGTTTTTCTGCACTAATTGCTCGACGAGGTGTTGCCCGACCATACCGTTGCCTACCACAACGATGTGGCTCAATGCGTTCTTTACTGGAATCGTTAAAGGACTGTTCATCGCTGCCTCCTTATGCCGTTTGCGCTGCGGTTTTGGGTTTGTCTTCTTTCGAAGCAGGAATCTCGACTTTGGATTGCTTCTCGTAAAGGAACTTCAACACCGCTTGTCGACACTTCTGATACTGCGCATCATCCGCCAGTGCTACACGCTCACGAGGGCGAGGTAGATTTACTTCTAACACCTCTCCAATGGTTGCTGCCGGTCCGTTAGTCATCATCACGATTTTGTCGGATAGCAGCACCGCTTCATCCACGTCGTGGGTAATCATGATGACGGTGTTGTTTAGCTCGGCTTGAATCTTCATCAGTGCATCCTGCAAATGCGCACGAGTTAACGCATCCAACGCGCCAAATGGCTCATCCATCAGTAGAACCTTTGGTTGAAGTGCCAGTGCTCTCGCGATGCCGACTCGCTGCTTCATACCACCCGAGATTTCATCGGGCTTTTTGTGCGCGGCATGCTGCATTTGAATCAACTCCAAATAGTGGTTCACTTGTTCCTGAATCCACGCTTTGCCCTTTTTGCCGGCAATTTGTTTTACTGCAAGCTCAACGTTTTGATACACGGTTAACCAAGGCAGTAATGAATGGTTTTGGAACACCACTGCGCGGTCAGGTCCTGGTCCAGCTACTTCTCGTCCATCGACGATCACGCCGCCATCTGTTGGCATGTGTAGCCCTGCAACTAAGTTCAATACCGTTGATTTACCACAGCCAGAGTGACCAATTAGGGATACAAACTCGCCTTTATTTATTTGTAAATCGACGTTCTTAAGCGCGATGAACTCGCCATCTGGCGTTGGGAATCGCATCCCTAAACGCGTTAGATCTAATAATGCTTTTTCCATGATCTTTTCCCTTATCTCAACGCTTGTTGTTTATTCCAAGACAACCACTTTTGAAGTTGCAGCATGCCTCTATCGAGCATCAAACCGATAAAGCCGATGGTGATGACAGCCACCATAATACGACCCAATGATGCCGAGCTGCCGTTTTGGAATTCATCCCAAACGAACTTGCCTAACCCAGGGTTTTGCGCGAGCATTTCTGCCGCAATCAACACCATCCAAGCGATACCTAAAGAGAGACGTAAACCTGTGAAGATCATTGGAATGGCAGAAGGTAAAACGATAGTGCGAATGTGCTGCCACCACGAAAGTTGAAGCACTTTGCTTACGTTGATTAAGTCTTTATCAACGCTTGTTACACCCACAGCGGTGTTAATCAGCGTCGGCCATAAGCTACACAGCGCCACAGTGATCAGGGAGTTAATGAACGACTTAGCAAACATCGGGTCATCACTCACGTAAGTGGCACTCACCACCATGGTAACGATAGGCAGCCAAGCTAAAGGTGATACGGGCTTGAGCAGTTGAATGATTGGGTTGAACGCTTGATACAGCCCTTGATTAAGACCAAGCACGATGCCAAGCGGAATCGCGATAACCGTCGCCAGCAAAAAGCCCGCAGTTACGGTCACTAAGCTTGTTATGATTTGGTCGAAGAACGTCGGTTTACCTGTGTAGGGACGAATCTTCACTTCCGCGTCCGGATTCTTGGCTAACTTCGCAGCATTACGTTTTTCCTGACGTTCGATAAACGCTCGTTCCTTTTCTCGCTCTTGCCAATGGTCATCGACAAGGTTGCTGAACTGCTGAAAAGTTTGCACAGGTCCCGGTAGCGTACCTAATGAAGTTTGCACTTCTCTCGCTGCTAAGTGCCACATTGCCAAAAAGATCAGCAAGCCAATGACGGGCAAAAGCACCAGCCGACTTCGGTTCACTACCTGCTTAGCAGGAAACAGGGAAATGACATTACTAGACATACTCACTCCTAAGAAATTTACATCCTTGTTGCCACAAGCGAATTCCCTCGCCTGTGGCGTTTATCGTTATGGTTAAACCTTGTCTTTTCCTTTAAGCCCGATAGAGAACTTCTCTAGATATTTATTTGGCTCGCGACCGTCATAAACGATGTTGTCGATAAAGTGTGTTTGTGGCGCACGGAAACCATCTTCAGCACTAAAATCTGGGAAGTCTTTTTTGCTCAACACACCATCTTCAATTAGCGCTTGAGCTGCTTGTTTGTAGATATCTGGACGGTAAACCTCTTTCGCCACATCCATGTACCAATCATCGGATTTCTCGCTTGAGATTTGTCCCCAACGGCGCATTTGAGTCAGATACCAAATCGCATCGCTGTAATACGGATACGTGGCGTTATGACGGAAGAACACGTTGAAGTCTGGCACGTCTCGTTTGTCGCCTTTCTCATATTCAAATGTGCCCGTCATTGAGTTGGCGATAACTTCGGCATCGGCTCCGACGTATTCGCTTTTTGATAGCATCTTCACTGCCTCTTGGCGGTTGGCATTGTCGTTTTCATCTAACCAATGTGCCGCTCGAATCAAGGCTTTCACTACGCGAATGTGCGTGTTTGGATACTTCTCAGCCCAAGCTTTAGAAACACCAAATACTTTCTCTGGGTTGTTCTTCCAGATCTCGTAATCGGTCACGACTGGTGTACCAATGCCCTTGAACACAGCTTGTTGGTTCCATGGTTCGCCAACGCAGTAGCCTTTGATTGTGCCCGCTTCCATTGTGGCTGGCATTTGTGGTGGCGGTGTAACACTCAAAAGAACGTCAGCATCCAACTGGCCACTGTTATCGCCTGATTCTGGTGCGTAAAAGCCTGGATGAATCCCGCCTGCCGCTAACCAATATCGCAACTCATAGTTGTGCGTCGATACCGGGAACACCATGCCCATGTTGAACGGTTTGCCTTTATCCAGATAGCTGTCGACCACAGGCTTCAGTGCATCCGCTTTGATTGGGTGAACAGGTTTGCCATCTGGTTGTTTTGGAATGTATTGCTTCATCTGCTCCCAAGTATCATTGGAAACCGTGATTGCGTTGCCGTTCAAATCCATACTGAACGCGGTAATCACTTCTGCTTTTGTGCCGACACCAATCGTTGCGCCCAATGGCTGACCAGCAAGCATGTGCGCACCAGCAAGCTCACCATCGATGACTCGGTCTAAAAGCACCTTCCAGTTTGCTTGCGCTTCTAAAGTGACGTACAAGCCTTCGTCTTCAAAAAAACCTTTCTCATAAGCAACCGCCAGCGGTGCCATATCGGTTAACTTAATAAAACCAAACTTCAGGTCTTCAATTTCTGGCTCACCCAACTCTGCCTTTACGCTGACCGTGGTGAATACCGATAACGAAATTGCTGACACTTTCAGCATCGAACTCCATTTCATTGGTTTGCTCCCATAAAAAAAGCGCCACTACTCCGAAGAGCAGTAGCGCCGTTGCTAAGTCTACAATTACCGCCGTTGATAATTGAGATAAGCGATTCAACAATAAACCCAATTCTACTAATCCAATTACTGTGCCAACTTATTTTTCACAGTAAATACAATGAATTAGTTTATTCTACCGTTTCTAATTCCCTGTTATTGCTTGCTGATAGTGCAACACGCACCACGTTAGAAAACGCACCCTAACCCCAAAGAGGTAGAGCGACTAATCCAACACTTCCAAAGTAGTTATCAAATTCTTGGCAACTTGTGCGAGCGTTTGGCTCGATTGCATGGCTGAATTTCGTAGCGCTTTATAAGCCTGTTCTTCATCAACGCTGTGCATCTTCATCAGCAGCCCCTTGGCTTTTTCCACCAGCTTGCGCTCTTCGATCTTAAAGGTCAGCGATTCAATTTTCGATTGCATACTTTCGAATTTCGCTCTCACTAGTGTCGCATGTTCAATCCAAGGCTGAAGCGCAAACTCACTATCGTGCGGCATGAGCACATAGTCCATTTTTTCTGATAACCGATTGATATCATTAGATGATAACTGCTTTAAGACGATAAGAAGTGGTGCCGATTTTCTGCGGCAGAAATCGACGATCAAACGCAGTTCCGCGGTTGGTTGCTGCCATCCAACCACAACGCTTGCCGACGGTTCTCGTTGCATTAACGTTTCTAGTTGTGCCAATTGGCAACCGATGATGTTGTCGTAATCTTTGCTCAATAAGCCGGACAATCGAGCCTGCTCTTGTAGGCTATCACAGCACACTATGATGGGTGTTTTTGACGTTGATTGAGTCATGCACATTCCTTGTTTATATCTCACTCACTAAGAGAGACATAACAAGGAATGTGCCAACTAAAGCTGAAGCGTTTTAACTAGAGGCAAGATGTTCTTTGAAGAAGCCGAGTGTGCGCTCCCAAGCGAGTGCTGCTTCTTCCGGTGCGTAGCGTGCTGTTGAGTCGTTATGGAAGCCGTGGTTGACGTTCTCATACATTAACGCTTGATACTGTGCGTCGGTTGCGATCAATTGCTGCTCATAAGCAGGCCATGTGTCGTTAACACGCTTATCGAGCCCTGCAAAGTGAATCATCAACGGCCCTTTGACTTGCTTTTGGATCTCTTGCGCCGCTGGCGTTCCATAGAAAGGCACACCTGCATCGAGCTCTTCTGGCATTACCGCTGCAAGCATGTTGACAATGTATCCACCGAAGCAGAATCCAACCGCGCCCAATTTACCGTTGCCACCCTCGTATTGTTTGAGGAAGTTAGCGGCTGCAATAAAGTCTTGTTCGATCTTGGCTCTGTCCATCTCTTTCTGCATGGCGCGACCTTCATCGTCGTTCCCCGGATAGCCGCCGAGTGGATAAAGTGCGTCTGGAGCGAAAGCAATAAAGCCATCTTTTGCAAGTCGTCTTGCGACATCTTTGATATAAGGGTTCAGACCTCGATTTTCATGAATCACCAACACGGTCGGCGATTTTAAGGTCTTCTTCTGTGGCATCACCAAATAACCACGCCCTTCTCCATGCCCATTTGGAGATGGAAAGGTTTCGTAAGTTGCTTTGATGTCAGGATCGTTAAATGAAACTTGTTCTGCCAGTGCGTAATTCGGGGTTAGCGCGTCGACCAGTGCTGTCATGCTAAAGCCAAGCACAGCAAGGCCACCCAGCCTATTTAGAAACTCACGGCGCGAGATTTTTCCGTGGGCGTATTCGTCGTACCAATCGAAGGCTTCTTGCGGGATCGGATGAGAAGCCTTTTCACTAGGAGTGGTATGCTTTAGAACCATTATCCATGTCCTCTGTGTCTTACCATATGGGATTTTCTCATTCTCAAACGCGAAGCGAGAAACGAACGCGATTGAGGCTAAAACTGCGGTTTCACCACTCTGATACGGAGCAACGTGGTGAAACACATCATTGGCGAGCTAGGATCTTTTACCTTCTTCAAACAATAGATAATGGATTCAGATTCAACAACTTTGCGTCGTTGGTTTTACATTAATTGACAATAGTATCTTATTGCTGGCCGCAATAGGCTTGCCAGTAAGAGAAAGCTCGTTCGAATGCTTTTTCCCTGTCATGCATTTGTGCAAATAGCACCACTGTCATGGTGGCAAGAACCGTATTTGCCATTTGGTTCATGTCGTCTTCTGACGTTCCAAACGGGCAGTTTGCAGGCATTGGCACCTCAGACAGCATTTGTTCCGTCCAGTAATGCGATGTCACGCCGCTTGTTTGGCTTAACCATACTGTTTGGCTTACTTTCGGGTTGTATTCTGACTCACCCGATTGTCCTTTGAATGACACAACAGCGTGAGCGGTTTGACCGATCTCGTATTCGACTTCAGCATGAAGTTGTTGGAAACCAGGATGGAAGCTACCACGAATACCAACCGTTGCTTGCCCCGGATTCAATGCTCGAACCACGGTATTAATCGGCGTTCTAAGCCCATAACGATTCTTCCAACCGATCATGGTTTCTGCTTGTGGAGCAAATGCGCTGAGCGGTAGATACACGATGTTTTGTGTTTCTAAGACACGCTTTGCTTCTTCTGCTGATTCCGCTTTCTCGATAGCAAACTTGTCGAGGTAATCTTCTGCGTGTAAACGTCCAGATTGACGGTCGTGATAGCCATGCATCAGCACTTTATGACCATTATCGGCAAGGATCTTCGCTGCTAACAGGTGCCAAGGCTGACCCGCCGCTTCACGTTTGCCTGCGTAACATGGCCAGTCGATGTCTGCACCAATAGCAGGCATGCGGGATTGGAATGCTTTCACAAAGCCAGCGATTTCTTGTTGAGTCTCGTTTTGTACGCGGATCAGCATCAGCAGCATTGCCATTTGATCATCATCGCACTCTCCGTTTAGGTATTCATCCATAACTCGAAACGCTTGGTCAAAGTTCAGTGGTTTTCTACCACGTTCGCCACGACCGACTGTTCTAATACATTCCAAAATGCTGCTCATATTCCCTCGTATTCCGTCACTGACTGTACGGTTTCTATTAGTTGTTCGCGCAGTTTGACAACTTCTCCCATCACAATCAATGCTGGGCTCACGCCTTTAAGTGTAATCGATAAATCATTGAGCTGATTGAGTTGTGTAACATGCACTTGTTGTTGAGGGCTGCAACCATGAGTGATGATCGCGACTGGAAAATCTTCTCTCAAACCAGAGCCTATTAAACCCGTTTGTATTTGCGATGACTTTTCTAACCCCATATAGAAGACTAACGTTTGTCCGCTTTGCATCAGTTGGCTCCACGCTTCAAATGCGCCTGTTACCACTTGCCCCGTCACAAAGGTAACGCTACGAGCAACGCCACGATGAGTCAGCGGAATCAAGCTGTTTGCTGAACATCCAATCGCAGCGGTAATGCCGGGAATGACTTCGTACGCGATTGAGTGTTTGACGAGTGCTAACGCCTCTTCGCCTCCACGGCCAAATACGAATGGATCTCCCCCTTTTAAGCGCACAACTCGCTTTCCTTGTTGAGCGAGCGATACCATCAAATCACAAATTTCTTCCTGACCAATGCTAGGTTGTCCGCATCGTTTGCCCACGTAAATCCAATCGGCTTGTGGCGAAGCCAACTCCAAAATATCTTTGTTCACCAAACGGTCGTACAGCAGAACCTCTGCCGACATAATCGCTTTCACAGCCTTTACCGTTAACAATTCAGGATCGTGCGGTCCTGCTCCGACGATCGAGACAAAACCTTTGTGGTTCGCGTCGAGGTCTACTGAATGGTCTTCTAAAAGTTGGTTCAGTTTGCTTGCTTGGTCATGCTTAGAAAAGCGAGACGAGCGTTCTTGTTTCTGACTCGCTTGTCCTTTCTTAAACCAAGACTTTTGATAAGGCGCTTCCATGTGCTTATCCTCTTTATGACTTACATTATTTGAATAGCCAAACTTTGCTGGTTCGCTTGCTGTTTGCCCTTTTGATGCTGATGGCTGTCGACCATTTGTTTGATTTGAGAGACGCACGAGCCACAGTTAGTACCGCATTTGAGTTTGTTTTGAAGTTGGGTCACTGACGTGCAGTCTTGTTTCTCCATCGCGTCATGTATTTGTTTATCGGTAACGCGGAAACAGCTACAAACCAGTTTGGCACTGCTTTGCGATTGAGTGATGGTAAGCAGTTGCGATAGCTCCATCGGCTTGCCAATCAAGCCGGTAAAGTTGGTGTAGTCGGTTTGAATCGGTTCACTAGACACCACCAAAACAGAGCGAATGATACGCACGTCTCCAACAAGGTCATAGTCCACCGCTAGCCAACCTTGGGCAATATCTATCGTAATTCTGCGGCTCTTTTCCGTTCGACAAAAACTCTGCTTCTTTGGTCGCTTATCATGTGCAAAGCGCCAAATGCCCAAATTGCTTTCTGCTTGAAATGCGCTGTAGAGAAATTTAACGGAATCAAACTGTGTACCGATGAACATACCGTAGGTTTTGACCGCGGCGTCTTGCACTTCAACATAAGACGACTTAAATGCAGGCTGCCCTGAAATAGGGTCTTTTGCGCTGTTTACTATCGCATTAACACTGCTTTCACCGCCATATCGACCCGCCCAGTGCATTGACATAAACAGCTCCTGAAAACCCAAACCTTCATCAATGGCAACTTTGGCATAAATACCGGTGTTTGAAGCAGGCTGAAACAGCTTGGTGAGCTGTCCTGCTTTTAAGCGATTTTGAGTGGCAGAGAGCGTGTTCATGTACACGGTTGGTTCTAACTCTGAGGCGGCAAGGTGGGCGATATGCCCTGTGCGCGTCATGGTATGCCATTGGTCACGTTGCCTGCCCGTATTGAGCCACCAGCCTTTTGTTCTTTCTAAGCGCGTTGGAGATTCACTGGTCACGACAAAACGCGCTTTTCCATCTGGGTGTGAATAGACGCCATCAGCAAAAGGGCGCTCTCCTCCCCATTGTGTCGGCACCCACTCTTCGTATTCTTGCTCGGTTAAGTTGGCGTATTGAGAAAGATCTAGCTTCAATGGCGAATCTGCATTCATGCCTGTCATCGTGGCATATTCCCTGAATACCGCCCGCTCAGAAGTAAACGCAAAGCCATTTTGTGTCTTTTCCAATGCACACAGAGCTTGCCCGACTTGGCTTATCGTCCACCAATCTGATTTTGCTTCACCCGGAGGCGTTTGAAACTGGCGCTGCCTTGAAAGTCGACGCTCAGAATTGGTCACCATGCCTTGCTTCTCCCCCCAGCCAGCGGCGGGTAGCAATAGGTCCGCGTAATGCGCTACATCCGAATCCGCTGTGATATCGGAAACAATCACAAACGGACAAATCTCTAGTGCACGTTTTACCAATTGGTTATCTGGCAAAGAGACAACAGGATTGGTAGCCATAATCCACAGAACTTTAATCTCACCACGTTCTACCGCCTCAAACAGTTCAACGGCTTTTAAACCGGGCTGAGTGGCAATTTCTGGTGAATCCCAGAACGCCTGCACTTGTTTGATAGACTCTGCGTCAAAAGCACGATGAACCGCTAACTGGTTTGCCAATCCACCGACTTCTCGCCCACCCATCGCATTGGGCTGACCTGTAATAGAAAACGGCCCACAACCTGACTTGGCAATTTTACCTGTCGCCAAGTGTGCATTAATAATGGCATTGCCTTTATCGACACCATTTTCGGCTTGGTTAACCCCTTGGCAAAACAGCGTGATTGCGGTTGGGCTTTGCGCAAACCATTGGAAGAATGTCGTGAGTTTTTCCTCTGAAATGCCAATGGAAGACGTTAGATTAGCGACACTGTAACGTAAATCAGAAGCTTCTTCTGCAAGCGCATCAAACCCGTCGGTATAAGAATTTATGTATTCAGAATCAATGCATTGCTGTTCAATAAGAAACTTGAGCAGCCCATTGAAGAGTGACACATCACCATCATTTTTAATCGGTAGATGCAAATCAGCTTGCTGCGCGGTGACCGTTTCACGCGGGTCAATGACCACCAGCTTGAGGTTAGGATTGCTTTCTCTCGCTTGTTGAATACGTCGGAATAAAACAGGATGCGTCCAAGCGGTATTAGCACCGCAAATTATCAATAGCTCAGTCTTATCAATATCGTCGTAATTGACGGGAACGACATCTTCACCAAATGCTCGTACATGAGCCGCAACCGCCGAAGACATACACAAACGGGAGTTCGTATCGATGTTTGCGCTGCCAACATAGCCTTTCATGAGTTTGTTGGCGACATAGTAGTCTTCCGTCAACAACTGGCCTGACACGTACATCGCGACGGATTCCGGTCCAAACTCTGCTTTCGCTTGATGAATCTTTTCTGCAATCAGATCCGTGGCTTGTTGCCATTGCACTTCTTGCCCTTGAGGTCGCTGCTTGGTGACAAGCTTTGGATACAGCAAGCGCGAAGGCATATTCAAGCTCTCTGCCAACGCGACACCCTTTACGCACAGTGAGCCCGCATTTGCAGGATGACACGCATCCCCAACGATTCCTTTCGCATTGACCTCGACACCACATCCAACACCACAATAGGGACAAGTGGTTTTTTTGCATCCTTGCGACATAACACCTCCAGTGCGATTCAGCCCAACTTACTAGCAAAAAAAAGCCTCTCCCGAATCGAGAGAGGCAGCAATGCCTTTAACGCTGTTAGTACATTTTCAAAAAGTAATACCCTATACCGCTCTCGCCTGCTATTAAGAGCGGCGCATCGAGTTATCGATGAACGTTTATGTAAAGCAAGTGAGGTGCCAATATTAAAAACCTTTACTATACAACGGGTTACATTAAAACCAATTATAGCAACATAATGCTACGCACTGATTGTGTGCAAATTTCGATCATTATCGTGCAGTATTACTTTACTAATTCCATGACTAACCTGGATTCTTCGTCACCAAAATAATGCGCTTCTTCTTCTAACGTTTTAAAGCCAAGGGAGAGGTATAAAGACAATGCAGGTTGGTTCTTAGGATCGACAGTCAATTTCACGCTTGAGCCTAACGTCAACGGCGCAATAACGTTTTCAAGGAGGGAACGCGCAATACCTTTACCTCTATGTTGAATATCGACGGCCAATGACATGATCCAATATTGATGTGCATTTGTGCTAGTCGTTAGCAATATATACCCTGCGACCTGCTCTCCCTCTTTTGCTACCAGTAAGCTCTCTCCCCAACAATCAAAAGCTTGCCGAAAGAAAAATTGAGGATAGGCGTGTTCTCCAAATAAAGTATTTTCGAGCTTATATATGGCAAATAAGTCCTCTTTTTGCGCAGACAAGATGTCCATTCAATGACTCCTTCTTTAACATGAATGGCAGCAGTATACCTAAATCTCATCTAAATGACGGGACACAAACATCTCAATTAAGTGCTTAAGAAATGTAATATTCTTCCTGAAAATTAGGCCTAACTCACTTAGAACATACATCCGTGATTAAGTTTTAACCACAAAATCAAAAACCACACAAGATGAAAATTTCAACACATACAACCATTAAACAAATTAAATTTAAGAACTTTATTCTGGTTTATTGAAAAATTCATAGTTGGATAATTTACAACCACCCCAAATTCACAGCATTATTCACCAAGCTTAGCGTGTGATAATAAACACTAAAACCTTTACCATTTTCAGCATTATTATTTTTATAAAAGCGAGTTTTAAAGTGAAAGAATCTCGAAATGCCTTAAATCCTAGTGAAATAAACACAACCACAGCTTGGTCAAAACATGATACACATTGGGTTCTTAGCCTATTTGGAACAGCCGTTGGCGCAGGCATCCTGTTTCTGCCAATTAACCTTGGGATTGGTGGTTTTTGGCCTTTAGTCGCGATGGCAGTACTTGCTTTTCCAATGACCTATCTTGCGCACCGTGGCTTAGCTCGTTTTGTACTATCTTCTAAGATCAAAAACGCAGACTTCACTGATGTAGTGGAAGAGCACTTCGGCGCAAAAGCAGGCCGTTCTATTTCACTACTGTATTTTCTTTCGATCTTCCCGATCCTGTTGATATATGGTGTTGGAATAACAAACACAGTAGATAGCTTCATGGTAAATCAGGCTGATATGGCTTCTTTACCTAGACCTTTGCTTTCTGGCGTACTAGTGTTTGCACTAATTGCTATTATGATGGCGGGTGAAAAAGTAATGCTACGGGCCTTTGCCATCATGGTGTTCCCACTTGTTGCCATTCTTGCCTTTCTATCATTTTACTTAATACCGAACTGGACCATGCCTGTCATGGATGTGCCAGAAGCGTCAGCTTTTGCTAGCACTATGTGGTTAGCAGTTCCTGTAGTGATTTTCTCGTTTAGTCACGCAGCTGCAATTTCAAGCTTTGCAAATGTACAACGTCGCCATTACGGTAAGCAGGCAGATGCCAAATCCGAAGTTATTCTTCGTCGCACTAGCATCATGCTGATTGCCTTTGTTCTTATTTTTGTATTTTCCTGTGTACTAACACTGTCACCTGAACAATTGGCTCAAGCAAAAGAACAAAACGTATCCGTATTGTCTTACTTAGCGAACGCAACCGATAATCCATTTATTGCAACACTTGGTCCTTTAGTAGCGTTTGTTGCTATCACTTCATCTTTCCTTGGGCATTTTTTAGGTGCGCGTGAAAGCTTAAATGGTTTAATTAACAAGCATTTTAACCTATCTGAGAAGCGTGTTGATCGTATCAGCGTGGCAGCACTGTTCTTCTCAATCTGGGCGGCCGCGATCATGAACCCAAGTATTCTTGGTATGATGGAAGCATTGTCAGGGCCTGTTATTGCAATGATCTTATTTATTATGCCAATGTTAGCGGTGTATAAAATCGAGGCGATGAAACAATATCGAGGAAATGTCTCTACTTACTTTGTTCTAGCAGCAGGCATTGTGGCGGTAAGTGCATTGATTTTTAGCTTCTTCAGCTAATAACTAAAGACTAGCTTGGATTTTCAGGGGAATACCTTACACAAGGTTAAGGTGATTCCCTGAATTTTCTTACTCTTTAAAAGGTAATCATCGTTACCCTTGACTCTTAAATAAGAGCGAAAACACCCGCAATCATAAGTACTGAAGCGATGCAGGTACGGCCGATAATGCCGAAGTGCGAAGGTTGAATCATTTCATTATGCATAGTTAATCTCCTATTTATTATAAAAGCCATTTTTTATTGGCTTAATAACACTATGTCTAATATCCAGTTTTTTAACAACCCATACAAACATTAAATATTTATGACAGAAACGTAATTTTTTACACTTCGCCCTGATTTTGAGCGATGAATCCGCGGCTTAAATCATTAGATTGAGTCCACCGAATATGCTCGCCTACCTGTCATCGTTACCTTATCTATACCATCGCCTAATCATTGCATAAGTTTTCAATAGATTTTGTTTTATAAATCATAATATTATAGAGATCCTTCTCGTATCTCACTCCCAAAACACTTTGCCACTGGGAATCCATCCGCACTTAACCAACAAGAAATGGTAGACTTAACTGGTATTCGGTTAAGAGATCACATTTTATTAATACGCTCATGCACTTCTCAATTAAAAAACTGGCTTGCGCACTTTGTACTGCACTTGGACTTTTCTTGCATCCCACCAACGTACTGGCGAGTACCGAAAAGCAAGCTTATCTGGAAGAACACATTTCAGCAGAAAGCAAGCCCATGTTAAAACTCTACTTTCGCTCGATGGGTAAGCCGCGATCAATTCAAAAAGATGAGTTAAATGCGCCACAGAATGCATCAGCGGAGTCTCTTGCTCTGTATTACTTTGCACGAAAGTACCTTAAGCGTTACGAAGGCGTTCCATTACCGAAAGATATGCCCGATTTAATCGAATTCGGTAAAAAGCACCATTTGGAATGGGTCGTCGCTGAAGCACAGCTCAATAAGGCTGTAACAATGATTGAGCAAGACGATAACTGGAACGCAGAATTGTTACTCCATGACGTTGTTTCTACAGCCCGTGATCTTGGTTATCTAGCATTAGAAGGCCGTGCTTACCGCTGGTTAGGCAATCTAGAAGTATCTCGAAATCAACTACGCAGTGGCCTAAAATATTATCGCAATGCCTATGAGTTATTAGAAAAAACAGTATTTGAAATACAAGTCGCGATGACACTGAACAACATTGGGACGGTCTACATCGACGCATCAGATTGGGCTCGGGCCAACAGTTACCTAACGCAAGCTCTCGACACTTACCTAGAGAGCGAATATCAATACGATAATAGCTTTTTTATGGGGGTTATCTACGCAAACCTTAGCATCGTTCACTCGAGCCTCGGAGATAACAAAAAAGCGGAATATTATTTCAATGAAGCCATTCGACTTTCAATGCAAACAGGGTCGGACACAGTCAAGCACCACTCTTTATCCAGCTTTTCACAAATGTTGAGCTCGGTAGGAAAAATTGATGATGCATTAATGGTCGCACAGCGTTGCGTAGACCTGCCCATTCCAAAAAATCTAGAAATGCTAAAAACGTCTTGTTACGAGGCATTTGCAGAGGCTTACCTCGCAAACAAACAATACGATAAAGCTATTACAACAGCGCTTAACGTTCTAGAACAAACCAAGTCAACCAGTGAATTAGAGCTGCGGCAGCGTATTGATATGCTTTCGGTACTGGTAAACGCTCATCAAATTCTTAATGACTATGAAGCCGCTTTTCATTATTTAACCCAATTAAGAGAGCTGGAGGCTGAGTTTTCTCATCATATTCACGGTGAAGAGATGATTAACATTAAGTTTGATCTCGAAGCTAAGTTAGCCCAGAAAGAACTCAAATTGCTAGAAACAAAAAATGCGCTACAAGCGTCTGAACTGCGTTCGCAGCGCTATCGAGAAATGTTCTACTTTATCGCTATTACGGCAATTGGTGTCGTTGGTTTTCGTTACGTACTGCGCGTTAGACGTCTTAATAAAGCACTCACTCAAGAAAATACTACCGATCCGTTAACTCAACTGCATAACCGTCGCTATCTTCACATTTGGCTGGACAAAATGGCTCGTAGAAGCCCAGATAGAACATTTGCCTTAGCAGTTTTAGATGTTGATCATTTTAAAACCTTTAATGATCAATATGGACACGATATTGGCGATAAAATGCTGACTCATATTGCCACGCTATTTAATGAATCCACTCGCTCTGGTGACCTACTCATTCGTTGGGGTGGAGAAGAGTTTGTCCTATTATTCGAAGTACAGCGAGCTGAAGATTGCGCTAAGTTTTTGGAGCGATTGAGATATACTGTTGAAAACACGCCATTGGTGGTTGACTCTAAACCATTAAACGCGACAATTTCCCTTGGAGCAGTGGACAAACTGTCGGCACAAATAATTAAACAAGAATGGGATCAATGGTTTTTCTTGGCAGACCAAGCTTTGTATGATGCGAAGCAAGCTGGTAGAAACCAGTTCGTCATTCATCCTACATCATAAAAAAGCACACATGAAAAAAAATCTAATCATTATTACTTTTGCGCCTCTATTTCTTATGGCGTGTAGTAATCAGCAAGCATCTCAACTGGGAATGCGCAGCAGCAGTGTCAACGTATATGCCCAGCAAATGAGTAACACTCAACTATGTGAAACTCTCTACTACAACCGTGCAACTAACCAAACCAAAGTGGCGATTGGTGCTGAGTTCAATCGACGTGGATTAAACAAAAAGTGGTGTGATAAAGAATTCGATAAGTTGTACATTAAAAAGTGGATTGATAACGTGCTGCCTAAGGAAAAAGCCGAACCTAAGAAACCAATGGCAACTATTCAACCCGCTCCAACTAAATAACCCCCCCTCTTGAAGCAGACGGTACACTCGTATTTTCTGCTTTTCACTTTTCATGCATGTTCGATGCGACATATAAAAACCTCATAGTTTCAGTAAATTAACAAAGACTTATGTTGTCCATCGAACTTTTAATGTAAACAAGTTGTAAATGGTTTTCGTCCTTATTCTTTGTCGTTAGCTTTGTTTGTTCCTGTTAGCGGAATATGAAACAGGAACTAAAAAATTCCAAACAAAGACATGAGGTCAAAAATGGAAATACGCATTAATCGCCTATTTGCTGCTATGTTGGCAGTAGGCATTGCACCTGCCGTCTCGGCGTTTGATCCACTCTATTCTGAACAATGGCACTTAGACAACACGGGGCAAACTGCGTTTGCGGCTAATCCTGCTGTTGCTGGGAACGACTTAAACACTAAGCTCACTCAGGCAATGGGGATTGCAGGTGTTGGTGTGAAAGTTGCCGTTATTGATTCTGGAGTGCAGATCGATCACCCCGACCTTGCAGGTAATATAGTTACAGGTAGCAGAAACTTCGTCGAAGACTCTTCATTCCCACCAAGTTATCCGGTTGATACTAATGGTCATGGCACTGCTGTAGCCGGTTTGATTAGCGCCGTCGGCAACAACGGTGAAGGCGGACGCGGTGTCGCTTCTCTCTCTTCCCTCATCGGTTTTAACTGGTTAGCCAACCAGACATTAGAAGGCTGGTTAATCTCCCATGGCATGGACCCAGCAACACGTGATGTTCGCGTATTTAACCAAAGTTACGGTTTCAGCCCTATAAACCCGATTACTTTTGATGAAAGCGACCCTCAACTAAAACTTGAAATGGACGTGATGAAAAACGTCAGCGAGAGTAACGCCTGGGGTCGAGGTGCTGTATTTGTAAAGTCAGCAGGTAATGGTTACCGTTATTTCAATGCAGGGCGATTCTTCGTATTGCCAAGTAACTTCTTTGCTGGTGGAGACAATCAAGGCTTACCGATGCACAACTCTGCTCAGTCTTATGATAACGCCAATTACTTCAATTTAGTCACTAGTGCACTACGAGCGGATGGTACGCGAGCGAGTTACTCATCGGTGGGTTCGAACGTGTGGGTTGCAGCACCAGCAGGTGAATATGGGCAAGATTTCCCTGCTATGGTCACCACTGATTTAATGGGTTGTGAAGAAGGGCAAAATACCAGTGATGGCCTTGGCATTAATGGGTTACACGGCGGAACGGAGCTCGATCCGAACTGTAACTATACCAGTACGATGAACGGAACCTCATCGGCTGCGCCGAACACATCGGGTGCCATCGCGGCAATCATGTCAACCAACCACGCACTTTCTGCTCGTGATGTACGTGCTTTACTAGCGGAGACAGCAAAAGTAACGGATAAAGCGCATCCAGGCGTACAGCTTGAATTTACTAACCATAAAGGTGAACAGGTTAGCTACGAGGCAATTGCCCCTTGGCAAAAAAACGCAGCAGGCGTAGATTTCCATACTTTTTATGGCTTCGGCGCTGTAGATTTAGATGAAGCGATGCAACGTGCTCGCATGACGAATCGTGTTTTGCCAACTCAAGTCATTACGCCATGGGTTAATAACGCTACAGAAGTAAGTGTACCCGATGCAAGTCTAGTTGGTGGTTCTTCAAGTATCGCCATTGCCGATGAGCTGACAGTAGAATCCGTTCAAGTGACATTGACACTGGACCACGCTCGTCTGCCCGACTTAGCTATCGAGCTCATTTCGCCATCAGGGACTCGTTCCGTTTTGCAAACACCGCGCAATGGTCTTGTTGGTCAATCTCTTGATTCATCGATTACTGGCTACAAAGATCAATTAATGTTGTCTAACCAATTTTATGGCGAAGATGCAAAAGGCGAATGGACGTTGCGAGCAATAGATACGAACGGCGATGAAGTCTATTCTTACATTGCATATTTCAACTCTTCCACCATCTATGACGTTCCGATGGCAAACAACGCTCAGCCCGGTGTTATTAAGAACTGGTCGATGCGCATATTTGGACACTAAGGAGTCAATAACATGAAATACAAATCATTTTCTATGCTGGCTCTCGTTATCATGACGTCGAGTGTATACGCTGAGCAACAGCTCTCTCAACAGCCTGCACCAGAACTGTTTGTGCCATCAGAAGCGGTTGAGATTAATGGCCAAGATTATCGAAAAGTGCAAACTGGCACTATTAGAACCCTATCTGAAGACGTAAAACTTCAAGCGGGTGATGAGGTGTTTAAGAATGCGTTTAGTAACGTATCCAAAGCCACTGGACTGGTTTATATCACCGTAAACAATCCTAACGAAGCGAAAGCAGTCGCCAAAGAGTTAAAATTAGAAGTTATCTTCGCAGAGGGGGAATCAGCGGTGTTAAAAGCATCTCAAGATCAAGATCTGCTAAGTATTAGCGACTACCTAAACGCAGACAGCCGGGTAAAAGCGTCTAAAATTGAACTAAACAGCGGTAAATACCGTGCACAATAATTCTCTAACAAGAGAAGTTGGCCTGTAAAACCATGCCTCAGCGATTGCTGAGGCATTTTTATGGGTAGGAACAGATAGGCTATTATTCTTTAATAACATTTCGCATAACCAGTATGATACCTAAACACCCTACTCGCCTGCGCCTGTCATTTCTTAAACAAAATAATTTCCGTTCTTAGCTCTTCTTCCGTGGTTTCCTTCGGGCTATTCAGATAGCGTTCGATTCCTAAAGGACTGGTTTTGACTTTCATACCACTCTGACGAACCAAGTTCATCGCTAAAGCCCATGCATTTCCCAAAAACTGATATTCACCTCGGTGTTCAACGACAAATGTTTCACTCTCAGGAATGGTACCGGTAACCGCCCCTTGAGGCGCTGGTACTGAGTTATGAAGAGGAAAGCAAGTGATAAACTCGAATGTACCTTTCTGCATATCCATCGACTGGTAATAACAAAACAATTGACCATTCACGGATAGGGTTTCGTCACTAATTAACTGTTCTAGTTGCTGAACATGCTTCTCAATTACCGAACCTAATTCCTGCAAGCTAGCCACACCCTTGATCCCAATGTAATGAATTTGAGGCAACGTTCGGTTACCTATTTCGACTAAGTCTGAATGCACTCTTCCGGTTTCAAGCTTACTTTTGAGCATGCGTAACCCACGTTGATAATCCATCTCTATCATCGACTTAAACATACTTTTCAGAAAGAACAGATACCAAGGGACGCGAGATTGCATTTGCCATTCGACTAAACAGCCATTTTGTGACGGCGTCACGATTAGAGTCACCTTTCCATGGCTCTTGATTGGGCGAAAGAAATGTAGCTCCATATCTAATCGATGCTCTTGAGTACTTTCCAGTACAATCGCGCCAGTCCCAATACGCTGACCATTCCATTGATAACCAGCTCCAACGTGGCCCTGATTATCACTGAATGTCAGCTCGCAGCTTGGTTCAAGAATGATCCATGGTGACCAGCTGGGCCAGTGTTTGAAGTTCTTGAGATAGCCAATAATTTCACTTTGATTCTTATTAATTTCAATACTTCGGCTGACCTGATAAGAGAGCATAACGGTTCCTCGAGTTTCCGCTTCACTAACTTCAGTCTAATTCAAATTCCAGTTTTTTCTTGTTTGACTGCGGGTTAGATGCGTACGACAAGAAAAAGCCAGAGCGTTAAGTCTCACTTGAATCAATACGCACAAAGCTAAGAGCAGAACTCCACTTTTGCACTAAATCGAACACCATCATCGTCCAGTACTAACGCCCACCCCATCCGTTCACATATTCGTTGTACGATAACAAGCCCACAACCATAACCAGCGTTGTACGTCTCGTTGCCATCGTGACGGTTTAGGATCTTAAGCGCATGACCTTTCAACTCAATTTCAATATCTCCCACACTATAGCTAAAGGCGTTTTTAATCAGATTGTTGATTACAATGGTCACAAAACTCTCCGGTGCATTCACGACACCACTATGTTGTTCGTGCAAAGCGTAGTTCGAATCTTGCTTGGCAAATAAAGGAGCCAGCTCTTCCATTTGTTTTTGTAAACAAGTAAGAAGCTGATGCTCTCCGTAATGTTGAGGCTCTATTTTCTCTTTACCAAGTAAGAGAAACGCTTCTGTCAGTACACGCATCTCGTCACAAGCTGACTGCATCCTCGTGATGGCTTTTTGCGCAACTCGAGGTTGATCAGGAAGACGCGTCAGAATGTCTGTTGAGCCTTTAATCACCATGATTGGCGTTCTCAACTCATGCGATGCAAAACGGCTAAATTCTTGTTCTCGTTTGAAGTAGCCCGCGATATCGTTCTTATTATCCAGCAAAGTCTGCTCTATCTGGCGTGTTTCGCTGAACTTAGTTTCAACTTGGAAAGCGGGTTGATCCGGTGACATTTGGCTAATTTTGTCTTCAATTTGCGCTAATGGCCGAGACAATATTCGCACCATGTAAATGCCATACCCAACCATGATAAATGAAAACAAACCACCGAGCAGCAGCGTAAACTGATGCAGCGAGCTTTCGTATTCGTCCAAGTAATCATCTGAGTCATCTTGAAATACAATGTACATAAGCCCCTTCCCTGAGGGATGGTTCAATACAACAAAGTGTTTATCTTCTTCACCAAGCAGGTATTCGTAAAAACCAGGTGAAGTAAAAGAGAGCAACCAATCCGGTGTCGGAGCTTCACTCCAATATGAGTTGAACTCCAATACGTTTGGCAATGGCGCATCCCAGCCCTGTTTCTCGAAATTCTCACTATAAAGCGCAGCTTCAGTATCGAGCCAGTGATGTAAACTCAGCACTTCCAGTTTGTTTTCTGCCACATAAATCAGCGACCAAAAAAGAGTAAACATCACAAACGTCATGACCCCAAAACCCCAACGGATCTTGCGATAAATGCTTGGATATTCGTTATGCTTTAAGTCGGTAACCTTGTCCATGAATAGTCTCTAATCGTGATTCTTCAAAACCTTTGTCTAGTGCGGTTCTTAAACCATAAATATGGCTACGAAGTGCATCACTTCCCGGTGGTTCGTCTCCCCACACACTATCGATCACTTCTGTGCGCGAGACCGCTGCTGGAGCACGTTGGAGGAGCAATTTTAAAATTTTAGTTTGAATTCGACTCAGCTTAATTTCTTTGTCTTTTCTCGTTACTTTTCCTGTACGCGCATCTAAACAAATATCTGCAAATTTGAGCGTTCCGATATCTTGTCTTGGACCACGATTAGCCAAAGCATGAACACGCAAACTGAGCTCTTCCATCGCAAATGGCTTCATTAAATAGTCATCTCCCCCCGCTTTAAAAGCCGCGATTTTGTCATCTAGCGTATCTTTTGCCGTTAGGAAGAGAATTGGCGTTCCACATAACTTATCTTGTCGAAGCTTCTGTACCGTACTGATGCCATCGAGCTTCGGCATCATGATATCCATGATAATTACATCGTAATGATTTTCCTCGATTAACTTAATCGCAGCCTCTCCATGAAACGCACAATCGATAATCATGCCTTCGAGCTCAAGATAGTCTGCAATCGTCTCCGAGACGTTATGGTTGTCATCTACAATTAAAATTTTCATAAAATCACATTTCTTCACGATCTCTTCACGATATGCCCAATAAGATACAGGCAATTTCCTAAACTCGCTCGTAAATTGAGGTTAATACAATGAAAAAACTCGCTCTTATTTCTGTAGTAGGTTTGGCATTGTCTGGTTGTGGTGGTTCAGGTGGTGGCAGCAATAGCGATAGCACACCAACTCAACCAACAGTGAAACCAAGTGTAGCGATGGGCTCTGTTGAAGCGGTCAACGCTGAAGAAAGCACGTTAACCGTCAATGGACATACGTATCGTGTGTCTGAGGTGGTTTATGACGACACACAAGTGCAATTGGCCGATGTAAAACCCAAAATGGTGGTTCGCGTGGGGTCAGATATTCGGCAAGCTTCGGACAATGGCGTCCGAGTCACACTTGAACCAACCATTACAGGACGTGTCACAGCGATTGATCATGTGAAGAAAGCATTCACGGTAAACGGCATAGAGCTGCAGTTTGACGATTTAAGTGATGATATAGAAGTCAACGACTGGGTGATGGTGTCATCATTGCCAACTGCTGATGCGGGTTATCGAGTGTTGTCTGTGGTCGAACTCGACGTAGATAACGATTACCCAGTACTTGATAACGACTACGAACTGGAAGGCCGTATTACCAGTATCGATGAAAATGCTGGAACATTTAAGTTACGTGGAAAAGTAACGGTGGCATATAACAACGTTAACCAGCTTAGCATTGGTCAATGGATTGAAGCCGAAGGTGAAATGCAAAACGGTATCTTCATGGCACATGAGGTAGAAGTTGAAGACTACGACGATCTAAAAAATGACAGCGATGTGGAAGGTATCGTGACTTGGGTTGCCAAGGATTATAGTGAGTTCTATCTAAACTACCGAGGAGCCTTCTTCATTGATAAGGCAACACGCTTTGAGGATGGTAGCAAAGCTAATCTAGAACAAGGTCAAGAAGTAGAAGTGACCTCTGTGATGAAAAATGGCAAACGCACCGCTACCGTCATCGAATTTGAGCGGTCGGAGTTTGACAATGACAACCAATGGCGAGGTAAAGAGTTTGAATGTGAAGGCTATGTATCAAACTACGATGCTGATTCAAGAGCATTTAAAATCGAGCATTGTGAGAATGATGCTGATCAAGTACTAAGTAATACCACCGTTGTGATTGATGCGCAAACACGCTTCCAAGGCATTGAAGAACTTAACCTAAATGGTGCTCGTGTCGAAGTCGAAGGTGTGATCATTAACGACCAAAATATTGCCCGTGAAGTGGAGTTAGACGTTTACGACAACTAATCCCTTCTACGCTTAAGAAAAAGTGTCACTTCGGTGGCACTTTTTCTTTTCACCTTACTTTGCTTCCCAAGCTCAAACCAACAAATTCTCAGTCAAAGCCTTTTCTCTCCGTTACACTTTACCTATGTTTCACAACATTGGTGACGAATATGAAAAAACGCAACCTCATTTTGTTAATCTTGTTTTTTGGTTCAGCCACGAGCTTAGCTAGCGTTATGGATCCTGACTGCGATGCAGAAAAGGCAGCTAAAGCCGCTGCGACAAAAGCCGTGGTTGGTGTTGGGGGTCGCTGTACGCCTAAAGAGGCACTGAAAGATACCGCAGTTGATGCAGGAAAAGACAAATTGCCAGATGAAGGGATGGCGGGTAAAGCTGTTGATGCAATGACACCGGAAAAAGAGAAGAAAACGGTGAAAGACGTAACCAAAAAGCTCAATAAAGATTGATACGCTTTCTTGTAGTTAACTTTAATAGCGAAACTCCCCCCTCCCAAAAAAAAAGAGCGCCGATTGACGCTCTTTCCGAACTCTAATAGATAACCAATTATGCGGTTTCTGCTTCACCTATCCAATGATAATGGTGGTTGGCTTTTTTCCCCACTAAACCGAGCTCTGCCAATTCTTCAAATACCTTGTCTACCTCTTCCGCAGACAGCCTAAACTGTTTAGCAACGGCTTTTTTGGTGCACGTAATTTGATGCGTTTTAAGTGCATCGCTAACTTGCTCTAACAAGGTTTTCGGTTCCTTTGGTTCTTCTGGCTCCGGCGCAGCTGGTATTTCTTGCTCTTCTTCCTCTTTTATATGAGGAAGATAACCCGCAGGCGCTGGGTCTATATCGCGAACTGTTTTCAATATCATGCCCTCATTTCTGCGATAGAAATATCGGAACCGTTGCTCTTCACCAATCAAGCCAACAAAAAATGCAGCAAAGAAGTCCAAAAGAATCGAAAGAAATACAACCAAGCCAAGCTGAGCTTGCTGAGAGGTGGTACCAAATGCGTTGGCTAGGCTATCAATCAAACCAATCACTGAGCCTTGCGTAACCGGCGGTAAACTATCACGCTCCATAGCCAAGCGTTGCTGCTCTTCACGTAAGGTTTTGTTTTGATCCTGAATGCGAGTTACACCAGTCGCGATACGCTCCATCTCGATGTATTTCTGCGCTGCCATATTGTTGAGCTCAATCTGCTTATCGATTGCCGCAATCTGACGATTAAACGCTTCCACTTTCGCCTGCTCTACCGAAATATGACTTTGTGCACTATTGGTTGCACTATTAATCCCACCAATACTACCGCCAATGGAAATCGCAGCTAAAACTAAATAAAACACGAGAGCGGTTGCTGCTCCTGTGTAGTTGCGATGGGCTCGGCGCTCACCGTATTCATACCAAGCGTAAAATTTACCCGCTTCAAAAATGATCGCTAAACCACCAAATAAGGTTTGCATCATCGGGTTTTCGTCGATAGACAAAAATAGCAATAGAGAAAAAATAGTCGATGCTAAAATCGCAGCACCGGTGAATGCATATACACTCACCATGGCAAATCGACCTTTAGGGTATCGATATCCAATCTGTTGTTCGTATTTCATTTGAGAAATTTCTTAAGATTAATCGCCCCTCCGACTAAGTAGGACGGACGTTTCTGGCATGTACAAAGGAGCGCAGAATACCGTATCCTTTATTAAATTACTGTCATAATTCCGTTAATGGAAAACAAGTGAAGATTCGGTGTGCATTTTGAATCGATATCAGCCAAATCTAGCACGTAAAAACACCACCACGACACCCACTAACCGAAGCTTCAGTGACATATAAGAGAGATTAATTCGGTATCTTCAGAAGCGACTAAGCAAGACTGACAAGTTGAATTGGAGGTTGTGAATGTCAGCCGAATCAAGACATTAAAGCGTTAAAAATAGGCAACAAAACAAATAATGCACACTTGCATCACCTTTTAGTAAACTGATAATTACATTGTTTGGTTAATTTGTTAGTATCCCGCGCCGAAGAAGATAAGCACTCAATTGTATGGAAAACACTCTAATACAGCACAAACACCATCGCTTGCACGCTATTGCGGTTATTATCGCGGTGTTGTTTCAGTTGTATTTAGCGTCCACAGCCGCTCTTAATCCTACACAAGTTCACAGCACAACTTGGCTCAACAAAGTCCAAAGTGAAAAGGTTTTACTGTGTACCGCAGATGGTTTCAAATGGGTGGATATCAATACGTTGATTGAGGCTAACGCTCAATCTTCTTCTAAGCTCATCCAAGATCTTAACTTACACGACGGCTTTCAGTTTGAATGTCCGCTTCTTCAAGCTGTTCAATTCTTTCTTCTGGTTGCGATTGGGCTTTACCTGACAACCATCCATTGGCTGCGCCGAGTAAAGTATGCACTGACGACTTATCATTTTTCAAAATGCGATAAGTTCGTTTACAAACACATCGCGCCTAAGCACTCTCCGCCGAGTGTTTTTCCTGCCTAACAGGCATCTAATCATTGACAACTTTATTCAAAAATAACGATGACTCTGTTTGTTGTCCATTCAGAGAAGCTATTCATTCAAAAGGAAAAACACATGCTTAAATCATTTAAAACCGCCGCTATCGCGCTTATTGCTGTCATCGCTAGCCCACTGAGTTTAGCGCACGATTATGAAGCAGGAAAAATTCATATCGACCATCCATGGAGCCGCGAAGCGCCACCAAACGCACCTGTTATCGGTGGTTTTTTTCAATTAACCAACCACGGTGACAGTGAAGATGCATTGATCGCAGCAGAAAGCCCAATCGCAGGGCATGTCGAAATTCACACGCATAAGAAAGAAGATGGTGTGATGAAAATGATTAAGATTGACGAAGTGCGCGTTCCAGCCAATGACTCAGTGTTGTTTAAGCCAGGCAGCTTCCATTTAATGATTTTCAATCCAACACAAACTCTTAAAGAGGGTGACCGCTTCCCTATGACTTTAACCTTTAAAAACGCAGGTAAGGTTGAAGTGGAAATGGCGGTTGAGAAACAAGGCCACATGGAAAAACACATGCATCATTAATGACGCAAACAAAAGTGCCCGCTGATTTAGCGGGCATTTTTATCTCAGCTTAGTCAAAATCATTATCCAACAGGTCCTAACTCGACTCTTCAGAACAATGGTGATAAATAACGCTTGGCGAAACGGCGTCATATATCATAACAGCGTGCTCGGGCAAGAGATTCTAAATCACGCTCGTTCCTCGCTATTCAGAATGACCTTGAAAGACTTAAGATCCTAAAAAGGTTCCCTACCCGCTTAAAACTCAACCTCTCGACAAAGTTATCCAACCATCACTTGGCAAGCCTAAATGAAATCATAAGTTTGGCAACAAAGACCCACGGTTAATCGGCTTTCTTTCTACTTGAAACAAACCTCAGCCCAACGAGCTAAGCCGGCAGTTACTGAGCCAAAATAGTTTCCACTGACAACCGGAATACTTGGCAGTACGGTTTGCACCGCATCGCGCAAGATTGGCGAGCGTGCCGAACCTCCAGTCATAAAGATAGCATCGGGTTTAACTCCAGCTTGCTCTACCGCTTCTGTCACCAACGCCGTCATTTTATTCTTTGGCGACTGGATCGCTTCGATCATTTCGTCACGTTGTACATCAACTTCAATCGTTTCTGATAGTAAGTTGATGCCAGTTCGGTAAGAAGCTTGTTCTGAAAGTGCCACTTTTGCCTCTTCGGCACGGCGAACAATGTTGTAGCCTAAAGACTCATGATACACCTCTAGCAAACGAGCAAGTTTTTCTGGCTCTTGAGCCTGCTTTTGAAGCAACTTTAACGCTGATAGGTTCTCTCGCGAATAGAAGTCACTCTGCGCTTCTACATTATTGATTGCTATCGGGTTCCAGAATTGGGTAGTCGGCATCACAATGCCTGACTCCATTTTACTTCCCATGCCAAAAGGGAACATGAGCTGCTTAAATGCTAGCGCGATATCAAGATCATTCCCGCCGACACGCTGGCCACTGTGAGCTAACAAGCTTGCGGTCCTATCTGCTTTGCCGCGCCAAGACGGTCCCATTTGGATCAACGAACAGTCCGTTGTACCACCGCCAATATCGACTACTAGAATGATTTTATCTTCGCTGAGTGTCGCTTCATACTCTAGGCCCGCCGCGACAGGCTCAAACTGAAACTCCACATTTTGGAAGCCCGCACGTTTCGCTGCCCGCAACAAAATGCGTTCAGCCTGAATGTTAGCCGTTTCACCGCCACGCCCATGAAAGTTAATTGGTCTGCCGATCACAGCATCGGTAATACTTTGCTGCGCATCGTTTTCGGCTTGAGACTTAATATTGTCCATCATCGCGCAGACAAGGTCTTCGAAGAAAGCCAATTGCACATCACGCAAGCCAGATGCACCAAGAAAAGACTTCGGCGATTTCACATAATAGATATCGCGAGGATCTTCCAAATAGAGATTAAGTGCAGCCTGACCAAACGCGATGTCGTCGGATTCTAAGTCAATACTTTCTTCTCGGTTTAAATTGATTGCCCGGCGTAAAACCTGCTCACCAACTTGATCTAATGGTTTAATATCTCGATGGCGAAATAAATGCTCGGATACCGATTCACGAGTCGGTGCAGCAAGGGTGGAAGGAATAAAAGGGCTGTTTCCTTCTAGATTAAGCAGTACTGGATCACCCGATTCCATTTTAGCCACTGAACAGTTTGCAGTACCATAGTCAAAGCCGATAAACATTGTTTCTCCCACTGTCCCACTGATTAGTGGCCTTTTGACCGTTAAAAAGCTGGCAATGCTAACTTAATGGCATAAGAATTACTATCCCAAAATCAAGTGTAATTTAACGTGGAAAACCTATCTAAGGTACACTACTTTCTCTTTTTGCAGATGGCACAACAACCGCTACCAGTAAAGCTAACAACAGGAACACGGGGCTAAGCATTAATCCATGCCAGATTGAATACCCATCATGGAACAACCAGAATATACCAAGCGTCAGTAGGTACGAAAAGTAGCTGCAAAACACCAAGCTAATCGCGACAAAGCGCTTTTGATTAATAATAAGAATCCGCACTAGATACTGGCTAAGAATACCAGAGCAGCGCATGGCAAGTTGCCAATTAATGATAAAGAAAGCAAGCGCAATAAACCCAGCTACGACCAGTGCATCATGCGTGCTTAAAATGAAGTAGCTACCAAATCGGCTTATGATGACCGGATAATCGCCTTCGTATATCGTTGACCAAGATATTGCGTTCGCTGCTGCTACGTAATTGGCAAAATAAGCAATGGCGTAGAAAGTCGTTTGAGAACTGAACGGCTGAAATACATCCGTACAAAATCCTCGCCACTCTTCTTTGTTGGCGGTAGGCCCAACCCAGTCACGTTTTTTTTGGGCGGTACGCCCGGCAAACTCAGGCCCGTTGCGAAACAACAGCCAAAATATATAGAGTGCAAGTATAACCAAGAGTATTGAAAACATACCCTTCCCCCTCAGAAATTATCGGCGCCACTGCCAATGGCGTTGGGGTCGTAAACTGCACTTCCCTGCTATACCTATTTGATTTATCAAAGACTTATTATTTTATTACCACCAAAATTCATTCAACGGCATACTAAACAGCGACATTTTCACGCTTTGTGTGAAGTTCGAAAGCCTACTTTTAGGTTTAGCACAAAAATAGCTACAGCAAAGCGTAAGAGAGGGATTCCGCACCCATCAATGAAGATGAGGCGTTAAGCAGAAGCTGTGACCGCAATGAGAAGAGAAGGATTCAAAGCGGCCATGCATGGGCAAGAGGAGCAACTATTTCTCTAACTTTTCTTCAAATACACCAATCTCTCTGCCCAACCAAATCGCGCGTTCTGTGTGATCGAGCAACTCTTCTTCGCTTACTGGGTGAATAAGCACAGAAAAATCGCCTCGAATCGTATCAAGCCACGCCAAGAACTCTTCACTCAATGATTCTAGGTGAATTTCAAACATCGGCATCTTGTGTGGGCCAACTAACCTTCCAACTAATGGAAACACACGCAGCACATCTTGACGCTCTTGACGGATGATCTCGTTCAAGGCTTGCGCTTTATCTTGTTCTCTTAGGGGAAAATAAACATGAGCGTGGTACATAACTTCTCCATAATCACTTCCACTTGAGCACCACCTACTTTGGATAAGCTCAAGGACTGCCGAGGGTATACATTTGTAATGCCGTCACCCTACCTTGATTCCACTCAGTTGGGAAGAAGTTATGCATTCTCATAAGGTCGAGGCTTCGAGCACAACAAAAATTTGCAATTCATCATCTAGCAACTGTTTGAGTTGATTCATTAATAATGACTCACTTTGTCAAATTTTACAGCCAAATTTTGTTGCAAATATGTTTCATTAACCAGTAATTAAATTCGAGTTTAAAAATACCACCAACAAAATAGCAGCATATTACTCTGCAAAATTAGGGTGTAAGCAAAACTTTACTACTGAGCGAAAGTCAAAATGAAGCATAATTTAACAATTTGTTTACACTTATTGTATCTGGCTATACCACGATTTAGTTAGAGGGTTAGATACAGAAAAGCCTTTCTCTGTATCTTGCGGTGAAATAATCGCAGCGATGTTATCGACAAATAGTTTAAGGGACGAACAGATGCCTACCGCTATCGAAAGCACACGCAACCTTAGGTATGGCCTTTGCGCTGATATCAGAGTTTGAGTACCCATACAAACTCTGGTTTTGTATGAATAGCTGCAGTCCAAAAGACCCGCAGCGTCAAAAGGAGCTTGAGATGAACGTTCAGGCATTACCCATGCATCGGTTTATCGACCATCGTGGGGACCTAGTCGGCCAACTACCCAACTGGGCTGACACTGAAACATTGGTCGGGTTTTACCGAGACATGGTATTAACTCGCACTTACGACAACAAAGCAGTTGCCTTGCAACGCACCGGTAAGCTAGGGACCTATCCCTCACACTTAGGCGCGGAAGCCATAGGCATTGCGGTAGGCAGAGCACTTAAAGCCGATGATGTTTTTGTCCCTTACTACCGCGATATGCCTGCGATGTGGTGTCGTGGCATTGGCATGGAAAAGAACCTTCAATACTGGGGGGGCGATGAGCGCGGGAGTGATTTTGCTCCTGAGGGCAGTCCGGTTCCTAGCCGAGACCTTCCCTACTGTGTACCCATAGCGACGCAATGTACGCATGCTGTCGGGGTGGCTTCCGCGCTAAAAATTCAAGGTAACCATGAAGCTGCGCTAGTCATGTGCGGCGATGGTGGTACATCCAAAGGGGACTTTCTTGAGTCAATAAACTGCGCAGGTACTTGGAATATTCCACTTGTTTTCGTCGTAAACAATAACCAGTGGGCAATTTCAGTGCCGCGTAGTCTCCAATGTGCCGCCGATTTCTTATCAGAAAAAGCGCAAGGTGCAGGTATACCGGGTATTACTGTCGATGGTAACGATGTCGTCGCCGTTTATGATGCAACTAAAACCGCCCTTGAGAGAGCAAGAAAAGGGAAAGGCGCAACACTCATCGAAGCGGTGAGTTACCGACTGAGTGACCACACTACGGCCGATGATGCGACTCGTTATCGTAAAGAAGATGATGTTCAAACCGCATGGCAATACGAACCTATCGCACGTCTTAAAACGTATCTCCTTAATCAAGGCGCTTGGAGCGACGAACAAGAACAGCAATGGCTAGATTACTGTAAAGAGCAAGTAGAGTTAGCTGTTGAACGCTATCTGAGCTTACCGCCACAAGCACCAGAAACCGGTTTCGATTATTTGTATGAATCGCTACCTCAAGAGCTTCATGCACAAAGAGATGAACTCATCAACAAGGCAATGAGAATGCAGGGAGGCAGACATGGCTGACCTAACGTTGGTTGAAGCAGTAAACCTTGCCCTGCACCACGAAATGCAACAAGACCCCAATGTTGTCGTATTAGGTGAAGACGTGGGCGATAATGGTGGTGTATTTCGTGCCACTGTTGGACTCAAGCAAGAGTTTGGTCTTAAACGAGTCATCGATACGCCACTCGCTGAAGCCTTAATCGGCGGGGTTGCGGTCGGTATGGCAACGCAAGGATTACGACCTGTCGCCGAATTTCAGTTTCAAGGTTTCGTTTTTCCTGCGATGGAGCACTTAATGTGCCACGCGGCTCGAATGCGTAACAGAACTCGCGGTCGGCTCACTTGTCCCGCGGTTTTCCGTGCGCCATTTGGCGGCGGTATCCACGCTCCGGAACACCACTCAGAAAGCGTGGAAGCGTTATTTGCTCACACTGCTGGATTTAAAGTGGTGATTCCTTCTTCTCCACAACGCGCATACGGCTTACTTCTCGCTGCAATTAGAAGCAATGATCCCGTCATGTTCTTCGAACCGAAGCGCATATATCGCACCGTTAAATCTGAAGTCGTTGATAACGGCGAAGCACTCCCACTCGACACCTGCTTCACCTTACGCAAGGGGCGAGATATCACGCTCGTTACTTGGGGCGCATGCGTCGTAGAGTCACTTCAGGCCGCGCAAACCTTGTCTAGTCAGGGAATTGAAGTCGAGGTGATTGATTTGGCGAGTATTAAGCCAATTGATACCGCGACGATTTTCAGCTCACTAGAAAAAACTGGACGTTTACTCGTTGTTCATGAAGCGAGTAAAACTTGTGGTGTGGGATCTGAGCTATTAGCTCGAACAGCTGAACACGCCATGTGCTTACTTAAAGCCCCACCTAAACGAGTAACTGGAATGGACACCATTATGCCTTATTACCGTAACGAAGATTATTTCATGGTTCAGAAAGAAGACATTGTGACCGCAGCGCGCGAACTCGTGGAGGATTGGAAATGAAAACGTTTAATTTACCCGATCTCGGTGAAGGTCTCGCTGAGTCAGAAATTGTCAAATGGCACGTTAATGTCGGAGACATGGTTAAATTAGATCAAGTGATCTTAACCGTAGAGACAGCAAAAGCGACGGTAGACGTCCCTGCCCCCTATTCGGGCCGTGTGGTCAGCCGTCATGGTGAGGAAGGTGAAATCGTCAATATTGGAACATTACTGCTAGAGATTGATGAAACAGGTGCCGGGATAGAAGTAACGGAAGAGAAAAAAGCCACTGCTGACGCCGCAACCGTCGTCGGTAGCGTTTCTCACCAAGCGCATCATGTTAACGTTGATGATCTCTGGATTGGTGGCAACCACAACACGACAGAAAGTAACCTCGTTACCGCCCTGCCTTCGGCTCGCTTGTTGGCACAAAAACTTGGGGTAGATCTTAACCTCGTGTCAGGTAGTGGCCCGAACGGACTTATCGTAGATGCCGATATTTACGACGAAGCCGGAAAACAGCGTCCAGGCACCGAAGTTTTGAAAGGCGCTCGACGTACCATGGTATCGTCTATGACCGAGTCGCACGAACATGTTGCCGCCGTAACCATTACGGAAGAAGCATTGTTGGAAGATTGGCTGCCAAACGAAGATATCAGTATCCGCCTTGTTCAAGCGATTGTTCATGCGTGTCAAGAAGAGCCCGCTTTAAACGCTTGGTTTGATGCCGAAACCATGACACGCTGTGTACACACAACGGTCAATGTAGGAATTGCAGTAGATAGCCGTCATGGATTGTACGTGCCAGTCTTGCGCCACGCAGATGAATACGAGCCACAAGATGTTCGTCGTTGGCTCGATCAAACCGTTGAAGGGATCAGAGAGAGAAAAATCGGTCGTGAGCAATTGCAACACGCGACGATTACGCTTTCCAACTTCGGCGCGATTGCCGGTATTTACGCGACACCTGTCGTCACACCGCCACAAGTCGCTATTGTCGGCGCGGGCCGAATACTCGACCGAGTTGTGATAAGAAATGGTCAAGCAATTTCGGTGAAAGCAATGCCGCTATCCGTAACGTTTGATCATCGCGCTTGTACTGGTGGTGAAGCTGCAAGGTTTACAAAAGTACTTGCAGAGCACCTGCAACGTCCGAGCGAAAAGTAACTTATAAAAATCAAATGATAAAGGCTTCCAGTCCGGAAGCCTTTTGTTTTAGGAAGCAAGACTATATCTACAGCTTCTCTAACAGCTCAGGCATTACCACAAACAAATCGTCGACCAATCCATAATCTGCAATGTCAAAAATAGGCGCATCAGGGTCGCTATTAATTGCAACAATCACCTTGGAATCTTTCATTCCCGCCAAATGCTGGATCGCGCCAGAAATTCCGACGGCAATGTATAACTCCGGTGCAACAATTTTGCCGGTTTGCCCGACTTGATGGTCATTAGACACATAGCCCGCATCGACCGCCGCTCGTGACGCCCCTACCGCTCCACCTAGCTTGTCAGCCAATTGTTCTACTAAAACAAACTTCTCTTTACTCCCGAATGCACGACCACCCGACACCACTACTCTAGCCGCTGGCAATTCTGGTCGCTCACTTTCTGGCGTTTGTTGCGAAACAAACTCACTAAGTTTATTGATAATCACCGTGTCGACTTGAGTAAGCTTAGGGACAACTGGCGTGTCAGATATCTCTGCGGCATCAAAAGCCGTACTTCTTATGGTCATCACTTTATAGGGGTCATTCGACGTGACTCTCGCCAATGCATTTCCAGCATAAATTGGACGAATCACCGTATCGATAGACTCGATTGTCATCACGTCAGAAAGTTGACCAACATTAAGCAACGCCGCCACACGAGGCATCACATTCTTACCAAATGTACTGGCAGGAGAAAGAATGTGTGAGTAGTTTTTGGCTACTTGTGAGATCAAAGGTGCGATATTTTCCGCTAATCCATGTTCATATCCCTTCGCATCAACCCAGATAATTTCTGCAACACCTTGAACACAATTCAACTCATCCAAAACTGATTGGCACTGATAACCAATAAGCAACACAGAAACAGGAAGCGATTTATCATCATCCTTAATCTCAAATGCCGCTTTAATTGCACACAGCGTCCCTACAGCCAACGATTGGTTGTCATGCTCTGCGAGCACAAGTGTTGCTAATGGTCGGTCTTCCATGGTCATGCCTCATATAACACGTCAGATCCATTACTTGAGCTTAGTCCACTTCACGTTAACGTCAACTGAGCTATAGTTTTCTGTATAGAAACCAAAAACCTGTCACGCAGATGACGATAATAGAAAGGAAGCATAGAGATGGAACGAGAGTGCATGGAGTTTGATGTCGTGATCGTGGGGGCCGGACCTGCAGGCTTAAGCGCCGCTTGTCGGCTAGCTCAACTCAGCCAAGACAGTGAAGGTGACGCACTTTCAATTTGCGTTGTAGAAAAAGGCTCAGAAGTGGGCGCACATATTTTATCTGGCGCTGTTTTTGAAACTAGTGCCTTAGATGAGCTTTTCCCCAACTGGAAAGAAATGGACGCCCCGCTAGCAGCCTCAGTTCAACGAGATGATTTCCTTTATCTTACTACTGAACAAAACCATATTCGCGTTCCCCACTTCCTTACACCGCGTCCAATGATAAATGGCGAGAATAATTACGTAATTAGCCTTGCCAACCTTTGCCGTTGGCTCGCTAACCAAGCAGAAAATCTTGGGGTGGAAGTTTTTCCGGGCTTTGCCGCTGCAAGCATCAATTATGATCAGACTGGCGCCGTGACAGGCATTAACACGAGCGATATGGGACTAGATAAGAACGGCCAGGCCAAACCTAACTTTGAACCAGGTATCGAGCTAAGGGCAAAATACACCCTTTTTGCTGAAGGTTGTCGCGGACATCTGGGTAAAGAACTTATTCAAAGGTTCGACCTAGACGCAGGAAAGCAACCACAGCACTACGCGCTTGGCCTAAAAGAGGTATGGGAGTTGCCCACTGACAGTAAGGATGTATCTGGCAGTGTTATCCACTCCGCTGGCTGGCCCTTGAGTGAAACAAATACCACAGGCGGCGGTTTTCTCTATCACATGGAGAACAACCAAATCGCCGTGGGGCTTATTGTCGACTTGAATTACAGCAATCCTTACTTGAGCCCGTTTGACGAATTTCAACGCTTTAAACACCATCCTGCTATTGAACCACATTTGAAAGGTGCTCAGCGCATCGCTTACGGCGCAAGAGCCATTGCGAAAGGTGGACTTTCCTCTCTGCCGAGACAGCAATTCCCTGGCGGTTTATTGATTGGTTGTGATGCGGGGACTTTGAACGTTGCTAAAATTAAAGGCAGCCACACAGCAATGAAATCCGGAATCATTGCAGCAGAAGCGGTACATACGGCCCGACAAACTGGAGCTTCTGAGCCAGACTACCAGTCGTTGTTTGAATCATCATGGTTGTATGACGAACTCGCTGAAACGCGTAACTTTGGTGCGAACATTCATAAGTTTGGCAGCATACTGGGCGGTGCTCTTTCGACTTTTGAACACAACCTGTGGCAACCACTGGTTAAGAAGCCGTTACCTTGGTCTATCAAGGACTATTCGCACGATCATGAGCAGTTAAAACCTAAACAAGAGTGCCACCCAATTGCATACCCAAAACCAGATGGTGAAATCAGTTTTGATAAGCCTTCGTCGGTATTTTTGTCGGGAACACAGCACGAAGAGAATCAACCTTGTCACCTTGTTCTGACTTACCCTCACATTCCAATTGATGTGAATTTAGGTATGTATGACGAGCCGAGCCAGCGCTATTGCCCAGCAGGGGTTTACGAAGTGGTGGAAGTTGAGAGTAAGTTGAAGTTTCAGATAAATGCCGCCAACTGCGTGCATTGCAAAACCTGTGACATCAAAGATCCTTCACAAAACATCACATGGAAAGCACCAGAAGGCGGTGGTGGACCGAGCTATCAAAACATGTAGATACGTTAGTATGTTGACGATCTAACAAATGGATAAACAAACCGATTGGCAGAGCCTCATTACTCCTGCCAATCGGCAAAATGATCAAGTAGAAAATCGATAGCCAATCGCGCTCGTAGTGGCAGAAAGTGACGATTCTGATAAACAATCCAGCTGCTGTTGCCACTTCCCCAATAGGGCTCTAGGATTGGCACCAAACGACCAGACGAAATAGCATCGTTGAAACTACTCTTCGGTAAGTACGCCACACCTAATCCTTCTGCACAGGCTTGCAAGACCGTGTGTGCGTTATTGCTCTTCCATCTGCCCTGCACTTTTACGCCATCTAAAGGCTTGCCGTCTTTTTCAAACAACCAAACGTCCTTATTGGCAATAATGCAGCTATGACGCTTGAGTTGCTCTGGGTGCGTTGGTAAACCATGTTCATCGAGATAACGCTGACTGGCTGCCGCTGCCATGGGACGATCCACCAGCTTTCTCGCAACCAAGCCTGAATCACTCAACCTGCCGTAACGAATGGCAAAATCGAAACCATCTTCAATAAAGTTGACCATGCTGGTGTTGAAGTTAATTTCAACCGTGAGATTAGGATGTTGCTTGGCAAACGCCATCAAGGCAGGCGCTACATGGTTCTCAGAAAACGCACCAGCGGCACTCACACGTAACGTACCACTCAATTGAGTTTGCTGCGTGGTGAGTTGCTCATTGGCTTGCTGAAGCCCAATCACCAACTCTTTACACTGTTGATAATACGCTTGCCCCGCTTCCGTTAGACTCACCATTCTTGTCGAACGTGCTAACAAAGCGACACCTAATCGCTCTTCTAGTCTTGTGACTTGGCGACTGACGTGACTGGTACTGCAACCTAACTGTTTTGCCGCTGCAGAAAACCCTAAGCTCTCAGCAACCGTAACAAACTCATTGATGCCTTCAAAACTGTCCATACTTACCTTTGCTATATAGCAATAATGTTTTGCCAATTAATCATATTATCACTTATTTGTTTAGCAATTAGTATGAAGGTGTTCAACAAATATACGTAAGCCAAAAAGGAAACCATCATGAAAAAAGTACTCATCATTGTGACGAACCATGCGACCCTTGGTGAAACTGACCAAGCAAACGGAACTTACGCGCCAGAGCTCACTCATGCGCTTAGCGAGCTACTAGGTGCAGGCTTCGATTACGACATTGCCTCTATCAAAGGCGGGCAAGCACCACTGTACGGAACCGACATCGAAGGCGACGCAGTCAACGAGAAAATCTTAGCGGATGATGATTTCCAGAACCGCATCAACAACACGATTCCAGTATCACAAATCAACGGTGACAACTACGATGCGATCTTCTATCCGGGTGGTTTTGGTCTTCTTTCAGACCTAGCGAGCAACGAAGATTTTGCCAAGATTTCCGCAAAACACTATGAAGATGGCGGTATTGTGGCAGCAGTTTGTCATGGTCCGGGCGCTCTTCTTCCTATCACGCTTAGCAATGGCGAAAAGCTGCTTGCGTCTAAATCAGTAACAGGTTTCACTCGCGAAGAAGAGATCGACTTCGGCACCATCAACGATATCCCATTCCTATTGGAAGAATCTCTTGCACGCAGCGCAGCGCGCTACTCTAAAGTGCAACCATGGCAAGAGTTTGTAATTGTGGATGATCGTGTCATCACAGGTCAAAACCCAACGAGCGCACACGGCGTAGGCAGAGCGATTGTTGAACACCTAGCTTAAACGCGCCGGAAACTACAACTATCCTAGAAGAGGAAAGCGTGCTTTGTCATGCTTTCCCTTGCTACAGGCGATCGCAAGATGCGCTTATACTTCTTCCCCTGCCTCGTCCTCTTCTACGATATCCGTTTCTTGGCTCGCCTCTTCCAACCATTGCTGTAAAGATTCACTTGCTAGCACCTTCTGTTGGTAAGCTTTGGCACCTTCGGATAACTCGATACCGTAAGTTTGGAAACGCAATACCACAGGTGCATACATAGCATCCGCTATCGACCATTCTCCAAATAGCCAACCTTTTGGATGCAGTTCTGCTTGCTCTGCCCAAATAGCGTCAATGCGAGCAATATCTTTACGTGCTCCCTCCGTTAGATCGACTTTTCTGCGTGCGCGGATGTTCATTGGGAGTTCGCTTCTTAAGTTAAAGAAACCCGAATGCATTTCTGATGCGATGGCGCGTGCTTTAGCCCGTTCCGCAGACTTACTTGGCCATGCTTTGCCTTGTAAGTATTGCTCGTTAACGTATTCCAAAATAGCTAATGAATCCCACACGGTTGCGTCATCATCCACTAAGGTAGGGACTTTCACGGTTGGTGTAATACCTTCCAAGGTCTTATAAAAATCTTCCGTGAATAATTTGAGCTTGGTGACTTCGACATCCAGTTTGAATTGAGAAAAGATCAGCCATGCGCGCAGTGACCAGCTTGAGTAGTTTTGGTTAGCAATAAACAGTTTCATGACGCCTCCATGCGGTTTGTGTTTTGAGTACCCATTCACAATATCTGATTGTATTTAAGGGGACTAACGGATAGTTTTGATGGAACACTTCAACAAAAACGATGGATGAGTTTTAGATATGGATATCGATGCGTTACGCAGCTTTCTGGCTTTTGTCGAAACGGGAAGTTTCACTCGTGCAGCCAAGCAGATCAATCGCACCCAGTCCGCATTCAGTGCGCAAATGCGTAAGCTAGAAGACGAACTCAGCGTCAGTTTGTTTGAAAAAGAAGGTCGCAATCTTGTCTTAAGTGAAGCGGGATTAGCACTACGCTCTCACGCAGAGCAATTGGTTAGCTTGCACAATCAAGCACTGAAACAAGTGAGGCGCTATGAAAACAAGCGCCCTCTTCGCTTAGGTTGCCCAGAGGATTACAACGACAATATCTTGCCTAAAGTCATCCGCGTATTACAGCAATCTGAGCCCACATGTTCAATTCAAGTCTTCAGTGAGCCAAGCATCACCTTGAGAGAGAAACTAGATGAAGGAAAGCTAGACGCCGCTATTGTGACAAGAGCACCGGATAGTGAAGAAGGTTATTGGCTAGCGAGCGACAAAGGCGTGTGGATTGCTCATCCTGATTTTGACATTGAGAACGCCCAACCTCTCCCTCTCGCCCTATTCCAAACCGACTGTAAATACCATGCGGCAGCAGTAGACGGATTAACCAAACGTGGCACTCCTTATCAACTACTGGCATGTTGCAATACGGCTTCTGCACAACGAGCAATTGTACGTTCAGGCATGGCTATCGGTGCGATGGGCAGTATTAGCGTTAGCGAGGATCTTAAGATCTTAGACGATATGCCATCGCTACCTTCCGTGGATATCGTTTTGGTCACGGGCGTCGAGCCTCATCCGACACTGGATAAAGAATGCTTGGCGCAATTGGTTGAATTAATGGCTTAACCGGATTAGCTAGCCAATCACAAAGTTAAATTGGCCCGTTAACCGCCCGTCGATTCGTATAGTTTCAAACTGCAGATAATCACGGGCTTTGCCTCCCCACCATTCATCGCCAGTATTGTCTTTCAAGTACAACTGAGTGGTCAGAAGTTCTTGATTATCTCGCAACAACTTAACGTGAATGTGCGGTGGGCGAGAAGCATAAGGTACAGGGTACAAGGTCTGAAACAAGTAGTGACCATCCGATTGAGTTTCTACCGCGCCAAAACCTGCAAAGTGAGTATCAAACTTATCATTATTTGGCTGCTTAGGATGATCGTAAATCCCCTGCCCATCGCATTGCCAGATTTCTACTTTGATGCCTGAAACTGGGTTTCCCGATGTATCTACGACTTTACCTTGCAACACGATAGGTTCACCGACCAAGCCTTCTGATTGCAGAATCAAGTTTTGACGAAGAGGAATATCCACTACTGGATAAAATGGCCCTTCTGTTTGTGCTGGCGTCGGCCGCATTGGTGTCGTCGCTTTTAAAGAGGGGGCGAACAACAATGTCCACAACGCTAAAAAGTGTCTTCTTTCCATGGTGCCACCAATACAATTGCATTGAATTAAGTTTGGTGGAACTTGAGGGATTTGCCATAACGAATATAAAAAATGCCCCTGCAAGAGAGTCATTTGCAAAGGCACTGTGGAACGAGATGATGAGTGTTGATTGAAGGTTTATGCGGCTTCGAACGCCAATGCTTTCTTCTCTACCTGACGGAAAATAAGAGTTAGCACACCATTTACCGTTAAATAAAATGCGCCCGCAATACCAAATACAGTCAACGTATCGTAAGTTTGTGCGTTAATGCGCTGCGCGTAACCCATCAGATCCATGATCGTAATCGTGCTTGCTAGTGACGTGCCTTTGAAGACCAAAATCACTTCGTTCGAGTAAGCAGGAACAGCACGACGAATAGCGTATGGTAGCAGCACTTTTAGCGTTGCGGTTTTGTTCATACCCAGAGCACGACACGCTTGCCATTGACCGGAAGGAATCGCGTTAAACGCTCCTTTGAACAACTGAGTGCTGTATGCAGCGGTATTCAACGCTAACGCCAACATCGCACAGAACCAAGGTTGGCTTAACCATGTCCAGAATACACTTTCTCTTACTGCGTCAAACTGACCAGGACCGTAGTACACCAAAAAGATCTGTACCAACAAAGGCGTACCAGTGAACAAGGTGATGATGCCACGACTTACCCAATGCAAACCCGGAGTACGCAGGATCAGAGTCAGCGTCATCATCAAAGCTAAAAGACAGCCCACAACCAAGGAAGCGGCGGTCAATTGAAGGCTAGTGCTTAAGCCATCCAGCATTTGCCAAACGTGTTGTTCGTTCATGCGGTGGCCTCCTGTCCCATGCTCATACCTTGAATTGAGAACTTCTTATCAATCAGTTTGACGGCACGTTGTGTAATCAAAGTAATGCCTAAGTAAATCGCCGCAGCGGTCGCGTACCATGTAAACGCTTCATGCGTCGCTGCAGATGTTAGCTGCGCTTGCTTCAACAAATCCGTTACGCCAATCAGTGATACAAGCGCGGTGTCTTTCAGCAGAACCAACCATTGGTTAGTTAAACCTGGTAGTGCGTGTCTTACTGCTTGTGGTAAAACAATGCGAACGAAAGCGTGTGCTTGACTGATGCCGAGTGCACTTGCTGCTTCTCTCTGCCCTCTTCCAACGGCTTTTAATGCGCCACGTAGAGTTTGAGAAGCGTAGGAAGCGAAGATCAATGACAACGCCACCACGCCAGACAAGAACGGGCTAACTTCAATAAAGTCGCCGGTGATTAAAAACAGAACCTGCGTCGAACCAAAATAGATGAACAACACGACAAGGATTTCTGGCAAGCCACGTACAATCGTCACAAACGCCGTCATTGGCCATTTAACGAAAACGCGGCGAGACATTTCACCACTGGCGAATACCACTGCCAGAATCAAACCGACTAAGAGGCTTGTGAAGGCCAGCTGGACAGTCATCCAACTAGCTTGAACAAGCGATAAAGAGTAACCCGTTAGTGCCATATTACTTACCGAAGTATTTGTTGTAGATTACGTCGTATTCGCCGTTTGCTTTCACTGTTTTCAGTGCTGTGTTCAGCTTGTTCACTAGCTCGTCGTTACCTTTATTTACTGCGATACCGAAACCGTTACCGAAGTATTTAGGGTTAGTGATGTGCTCACCCACGTAAGCTAGGTTGTCTTCTTTCTTGAACCATTCTGCTACGACTGCTGTGTCACCGAATACAGAATCAATACGGCCATTTTTCATATCGATGAACGCGTCTTGGTAGCTTGAGTAAGGAACCGCGGTTACGCCCGGCATTTGCTCAATCAGGTAGCTTTGGTGTGTTGAACCGTTTTGAACACCAACACGCTTACCTTCTAGTGCTTTTTGATCAGCCACTTTTTCTTTGATAGAAACAAACGCTGCTGAGTTGTCATAGTATGCATTCGTGAAATTCACTTGCTCCAAACGCGCCTCAGTAATGTCCATTGCAGAGATTGCCGCATCGTAGCGCTTGAATTTTAATGCAGGGATCAGGCTGTCAAAAGATTGGTTGTGGAAGGTGCATTTTGCTTCCATTTCTTTACATAGTGCGTTCGCCAGATCCACATCAAAACCTTGGATTTGGTTGTTTTCATCCATGTATTCGAATGGGGCGTACGTCGCTTCCATCGCAAATTTGATCTCTTCTTGTGCTGCTGCGTTTGCTGCCATAGTTGCAGAAGAAAGGCCGATTAGTGAAGCTAGTAGAATCTTTTTCATTGCAATACTCCGTGTGTACTTAGTGGGCTGACACTCGCAATGACAGCCGAGCTTATCTGTTAAATAGACTGAACTTTAAAAACGTGATTTAGTGATTTAAGTAGTCAGCAAACTGGGCGGTTTGCGGGTTAGAAAACGAATCATTTGTGCCGTGCTCAACGATGTGTCCTTTTTCTAAATACAGTACGTGGCTAGCGATTTTCTTGGCGAAATCCACTTCGTGCGTCACAACTACTTGTGTAATTCCAGTTTCGCTTAAATCTTTAATAATCTTAACGACTTGGTTAGTAATTTCCGGATCAAGCGCAGCGGTCGGTTCATCAAAAAGCAAGACTTCCGGTTTCATCATCAATGCACGAGCAATCGCCACACGTTGTTGCTGACCACCAGAAAGCTGCATCGGCCATGCATCCGCTTTGTCTGCCAAATGCAGCATCGCGAGAATTTGCGTTGCCTGCTTCTTCGCTTCTTCTTTATCCATACCAGAGACTTTTACCGGAGCCTCAATCAGGTTCTCCATCACAGTCATGTGTGGCCATAGGTTGTACTGTTGGAACACCATGCCCACTTTACGACGAAGCGCTAAACCTTGCTTCTCTTTGATTTCAATTGAAAAGTCGAATGCGTCATTAGCGATGTTTAACTGGCCGTTATCCGCCCCTTCAAGAAGGTTAAGAACACGTAGTAGAGAGCTCTTCCCTGCACCACTTGGACCGAGTAACACCAGCGTTTCACCGCTTTCACAATTAAAACTGACATCGTGTAGAACTTGGGTATCGCCGTAAGACTTATTGATACTTTTAACTTGAATACTCATGCTGCCATACTGCATTAATTGTCACTTGACATTTATATTACTCAAAAGGATTTTTTATGCAATAAAAATGTATAAAAATTAATTTTGTTAAATTTTTGTATGATAAGCAATCAATACAACAGAGAATATGACTGGTTTAATCAGTTGGTTTTAACTGAAATTGTTGATGAAAATCCAACAATATGATGGCAATCGAAACAAGGTTAAAATTCTGGTTACTTTTGTGCTTGTGTAGACGGAATTTTGAGTCTTTGAACGTACTACACCCGACGCAGACCTTCTCATTTTTGCCGGGCTTCCCCCCTCGATTTCCGGTAAAGCCTTCTATCGGCGGGTTCCTGATTAGGACTTTGTGAATAGACTATAATTTCTCTTTGTATTCTGGCCCTTAATTCGAGTCATCTAAGTATGAGTGAGATAACCCCATGTTGAAGTCGCATTGTTTTTCTCTCATTGCACTTGCTTCTCTGAGCTTACTTTCTATACCCAGCGTTTGGAGTAGAACAGCAATCGTGTTACCTGGATTGCATGAACAGGGTATTGATCTTCAAGATAAGCCTATCTCTGCTGCCGCTGCACTTGAATGGGAGTTGGATAATGCCGATATCGTGTTTGGAGCTTACGAAAATAAGAGTGATAACGAGCGTGTAAAAGCGCTTGGTTACATGTACAACCAAAAGCTGGAACTTAACTCAGGTTGGCTGGAAAACGATATACGTAACCAAGCAGAACTGAATGGAGTTGACTACGAAGATTTCTTTCTCCACTTTTCTGAAGACACTATCCTAGCTGAAGTCGACTCAAGCCATGGCGAGAATACTCTACTCAATCGAAAACCGATGATCGTTGGCTATACCGCCAGCGCTGACCACGCCGGTTTTTGGCTATATCAACCACCGCCATGGGATGCTGATGTATTCGGTCAGGCGAATAATGGTGGTGCCCTCTATGTTTATCACTCAGAGAAATTCGACCGCTTAACCTTTACGTTTTCTCAGTTTGCTCAGGGTGGCAGCTTTACGATTGAATACCCTCCTGATATCGACTCGTTTGGTCAGGTAACTGAATGGAAAAGCTTCGCGATTAAAAAAGACAAAACTGAGAACATGACTAAAAACCAAACAGTAAGCTGGTCTGTTCCTTTGGATTGGGTTCGCGCTACAACGCATGATGGTAGCGGAAAAACTTATGGTGGCGGTCAGTACTTTGGCTCCACCTTTTTACGCGACGGCGGCCGCCTTTACGTTGCGAAAATTACTTGGCATGACGACAACATAGAAAACCGCCCACGTCTCGAAAACATTCAACTCAAAGATAGCTTCCCTGCCGTCAATATCTCAGGAGCACCAACGGAGACACCTGAAGGTCAAACCATTCAACGCTGGCGTAAAATTCGTGGCTTCGACAAATCTGCAGATCGAAACCAAGACAATTATCTTTCTTGGAATGAATACAAAAACCGTTCAAATAAGAATGCAACCGCACGATTTCGTTGGGAGTCACGGGTTATTCCATTTGGTCGTATGTGGAATCAAACCTCTTCTTGGGCATTGACCAATCTCGGCAATCCCTTTTTTGCCAATACAATGCGCCACTCTTACCAAGCTGAATGGGCGAAACAAGGTTTAAATGGTGCGTACAACGACGATACGAATAAATTACTCGGTGCAAATCAGTTCTACATATATTCCGGAGGCACAGTGGATGAGCTTGGTTTGGTGGCGGGTAGCCAAGCTGCTGACGATGCGTACAAAGCGCAATTCTCGGCGTTCTTGAATAAACTGGCAACGCTGGATGAAGATGCGTTAATTGGCCTCAACATAGGTACGGCAAACTTATTCGGTCGTAATGGGCAAAACCACTTGGTTAACGCTGGCTCCTTGTACTTGCGCGAGCACTACCTTTTCCCTTCTACCGGCTTTAGTGGCTATGCTGGGTTAGCTAAGTTTTGGGATAACTCTGCACTCGCCAAAGCTGGCCAGAAAGTGATTTATCAAGCGACAACGCGTTATGGTCGCGTTCAATACTTTGGGAACACAGAAGACAATTGGAAACAGGACCAATACTCTGCACTAGCAGTGTTCTACTTAAACTATCACCCTGAGCGCAGTTACTTTAATCAGTGGAACAATGGCTACTTATATGGAAGTAATAACACAACAAGTGACAACTTCTGGAAGGCAGGCGTACCAATGAATATTGCTTATCAACCTAGCACCTTGCTTGCCGTTGATTTGGGAGAGCCTGCCAATCAAATACCAGAGGGGTATCAGGCGACTCCGGTAATGATGTCCACCAGCACGCCCTATCCTGCCGATTACACGGTGATTGGAGATGCTTCTATGAGCAAAGTGGCTCATCCTGACTTGCCTAAAGGCGCTATCGATTTGTTACCAACCCATACGTACTTTGCGTATCACTCAGACGATACGGTAGTGATGCATGGCCCTACAGAGATGGTGTTAGCCCGAGAATTCACCAAAGGCCGAGTTCTGTATCGAACTGATTTCTTGGGCAAGAATATCGATTATTTCACCTCACCGAAGATGACAATCGTGCTTCCAGAGCCTATGCGACCTGTAGATCAAGACGGTAACATCGGCGACTATGTTTCTCATATTGAGATTGGCGGCTACGAAGGAGTGTTCTTGCTGTATTAACACCCTTTAAACCCTTCTCACCAAACGCTTCATAAATCGCCGTTTTTATGCTTAACGTCACTGAAAAAAACTTGTTCACTGAATCTTTATAAACCGATGTATATACTGAAGTAAATGACAACGACAAGGAAATTCAGTCACATGAAGACGACACCTTCAATGCTCTCTGTTCTGCTGCTATCAGCATTATCTACTCATGCAAATGCGGACGAATGCGGAAAAATAACCATCGCAGACATGAATTGGAATTCGGCCAGCTTAATGGCGCACATCGACCAATTTGTCTTAAATGAAGGCTACCAGTGCGATGCGGAATTGATCCCTGGTGATAGCGTTCCTACAGGCACCTCTATGATTGAAAAGGGGCAACCTGACGTTGCGCCAGAGTTATGGACAAACGGCATTAAAGAAGCACTTGATAAAGGGATTGCAGATAAACACTTGCGCATCGCTAGTGAATCGCTTGTCAATGGTGGTGAAGAAGGGTTTTGGGTTCCCGCCTATCTGGTAAAACAGTATCCAGAACTCGCGACGATAGAAGGCGTCATCAAGCACGCCAAACTATTTGAACACCCAGAGGATGATGACAAGTTCGCGTTCTATAGCTGCCCTGCTGGTTGGACATGCCAAATCACCTCCGGTCACTTGTTTAATGCATTAGGGTTAAGTGAGCACGGCTTTGAGATGGTTGACCCAGGCTCTGGCGCAGCACTAGCTGGCACCATCGCTAAAGCCTATGATCGCAAAATGCCTTGGTTTGGTTACTACTGGTCACCGACCCCCGTATTGGGCAAGTATGATATGGTCAAAGTGGATTTTGGTAGCGGAACAGATTTAGAAGAGTATCGCAACTGTACCACTCAGCCTGATTGCGCTTCACCAAAAGTAACAATGTACCCACCTTCTCCAGTTCGCACAGTAACAACTGAGGCGTTTGCGAGCAAAGAACCCCAAGCATTCGCGTACTTGCAGAAACGCGGATTTACCAACGAGCAAATGAGTGAAATGCTGGCATGGATGGAAGATAACTACGCGGACGGTGAAGAAGCGATGTTTTACTTCTTTAATACCTACCCTGACTTGTGGAAAGGCTGGGTATCTGAAGACGTCGCGGTGAGAATCGAAAAAGCGCTTTGATGATTAATACTTAAAGTGCCACAAATCATTTAACCTCCCATACCGTTTGAATAAACGGCATGGGAGACTCGTCAACGACTCGTTAATACATGGTGTGACCATTCAATGTTTCTTTAGGAATCTCTTGCAGAGCGTCCCAATGTTCGACGATCTTCCCATTGTGATCAAAACGAAAGAAATCCATTGTCACGTATTCAATATCATTAGGCCATGTTTGGTGAGTGTGTAGTGCCACCAAGTTCCCTTCAGCAATGGCTCGCACAAACGTAATGTCTTTATTGGGATACTCATTTTGCATCCGCTCAAAATACTCGATAAAAGCCTCGGGGCCATTTCCAACTAATGGATTGTGCTGGATGTACTCATCGCCAACATAGTCTTCAACCGCTTTTCTTGGATTACCTCGATAGGCGGTTTCGTAAAACGCAATGGCATTTCTTTTATTCTCTTGCAGATCCATTTTTCTTACCTGTGTTGCTCCATCTTGCGGATAACGGTAATCATAGTCTTTGAACTTCAGAAGTGACTGAACATCGCGCACAAAAAAGGCCGCTAAACAGCAGCCTTCATCACTTCTACTTGGAATCATCGCCTTTCATAGCTTAAACCACACCACCAGCACCGAGCATAGAACGCTCACTGTTCTCCACCAGCAACGCGGTTGCGGTTTGTTTCAGTGTTTCCCATTCTTGGTCTTCGACAAAGATACCATTTTGCCAAGAAGCTTGTTGCGTACGGCTTAACTCATCGCCTTCAATGTGGGTGGTATATCCTTGTGCACTTTTCTCGATATCGAAATCGTTCACGGAGAGCTCGATAACCATACTATGCAAATCCGTATCATGCCCATCAAACTGATCCGAGAAAAAGACTTCTGGTGCGATTCGTCCGCGGTTTAACACATAAAGCGTTCGCTTGGGACTAGAGCCATTGACCCATTGTGCGCGACACGCGATGCCTTTCGCAGAGAGCTTCAACAACTCACTGAAACCCAGCCAACGATTATGACACTGTTTCAACGTAATGGTAATCGACTTACGGTTGATCATTTTCTCGAGCGCGAAATCCAACACAACGGGTAAATGACACGCTACACTCCCGTTGTGCAGTTCTACCTCTATGCTTGACGGTGTGCTGTTGGTCACCGATACGGCGCAGTCTGAATCTAACCCAAGAAACAGACTGGCGTTATTAAAATGGCGAACTCCATGTAAGCCAACCATTTGCAAGTCCGCCACCATGTTCGCGATGACATCCGCCTCACCACAGTGACGGCGCATGCCAAGAAATGCCTTATTAACCGCGGCCACCAATTCGTTGTGAGAGACGATCATAATGCAAATCCTCCGTTGATTTTTTGATTGTCACTTTGCGCAATTTCGTCACGCGGCGGCATGCTAGGGAAAATCCATGTGTCTGCCAGTTTAGGATCGTGAATTTCATCTAACAACGGCGCACCTTGGAAGAAAGTTACTCGAACCCAACGATCCGAGCGCGGATCAAACTTAGTCGCACCAAAGATCGCCAATTTACAGCGCAGTAAGTGCATTGGTAACGCATCTTTACGCAGCACGTTCATTTGAATATCCCCCATCGCACGGTTGCCTAGCGTCCATACGCGACGTGTGATCGAACGATAAGCCGGTTTTTGCAATAGAAACTCTGCTACGGACATTTCTACATCACAGTCAAGCAAGGCCTGGTACAAGCGATTCACTTGTCTGCCGATATCAAGCGGCAGTTCTTTTTCTTCTCCAGCCTCTTCCCCGCGAACACCAAGCCTTGGCTCTTCTTTATCTTGTGAGCGATACCAGAACCAGTAGTTGTTCTCGGCTAGTGAGTAATCCGCATCAATCGCCCAGCGGTACTTGCTTTGCAACACTTCCAGTAAATCTTGGATCTTTTTCCCGCCCGGAATAGATAACGTTTCATCCGTATTCATTTGGCTAGCAAATTCATCCACTAAAGATGGGTAGAGTTCGATCAAGCAAGAGGTGAGGATTTCTTGGGCTTCCACACTCATTGTTTTCTTATGCTCGACCAAACTCGCCCAGTTCGGATGTAATGCCATTAACGTTGTTAGCTCCGATAGCAGTTGTTTGATGTCTGCTATCGCTTGATGATTGAGCCTGTCTTGATGTTCATTAATGGTGATGACTTGCTCTAAATGACGCTGTGCTTTTTGCAGCAATCCTTGCAAAGGATCATGGAACGACGCTTCACACGGCATCGCAAAGACTCGCGCTACCGCACGTTCGCGAGAGGTCATCCATTGGTCAACAATACACGGGTGATTAATCAAGTATGGAGCCATGCCTAAGCCAGTCGCATTGCCGACACCAAGGTAGCGCTGCAAGCCACGATGCAAAGCCACCGCGTTGTCGCCACCTTGTTGAAGTGCCAGATAGTGCACCCAATCTAGGCTGAATTCACGCAACATATATACGGCACACATTTGCGCACTAAAAGACTGGCTGAAATCTGAGTTATTCTCTAACAGTTTGAAGTCGGCGATACCAAACTTTCCGTTACCATAAACAGCTGTGGTACGCAGGATATAACCCACTTCCGCTAATTCTTTCGGCTCAGGCTGCTCGCCTTGAGAAAGCGCGCTAACAATGTGCTCAAACACGCGCACACTTTTGTTTGCGCGAGCAAGAACAAGTACGTTGTTTGGATTACGTCCCGCTTCTTGCAGCGGTACATTTTCTCGCAATCTTTCCAACAAAGTAACATCAACATAGCCTTGAACCAGTGCAAATGTGACGTCCCACTTTTCAGCAATTACGCGATCATTACGCTCGTCGTCGGCAATTTCATCACAGAATACCACCAAATGATAAACGTGCTCTGGCGTGGTCAATTTGTAAATCACATGACCATAACCACGAGGACAAAGCTGCCACTCATGCTTGGTTACTTGCCAGTTTTGGCTTGCCATATTACGAATCAGACTGCGAACAAAGCTGATTCGGTTTTGGTGCATTGCGCCAAGCCTTTCGGCTGCCATGACAATCGCTGCATCGCGCATAGTTGCTTCCGTATAAGTAGAACGATGTGCATCCATTTTGCTCACCACCTATTTGTTATTGTAAGAATACTAGGGTTTGTGCGGATGCAGGAGGAAAACACCCGCACAAGCTCCACGTTGTTTGAATTAGATAATTGTTATAGCCCTTGCTCTTTCGCCATTTTGATTGCGATTTGCGGCGCATTCCAAAGTGACGGTAACAGAATCAACGAAACCGGAACCGCGGTAATCACAATGAAAGATTGCAGTGCAGAGATGCCACCAGAGCCAAGAGAAATCAGGATCAATGCCGTCACACCCATCATTACTCCCCAGAAGGTACGGATGATCGCATTCGGCTCCGTTTCACCACTGATCACGACACTGATTGTGTAGGTCATTGAGTCGCCCGTCGTGACGATGAAGATCGTGGTTAAAATCAGAAATAGAATTGAAGTCAGCATTGGCATTGGTAGTTGCTGAGTCACCGCAAGCAAAGCACCTGGCAGGTTAAAGCCTTCGAACGCCGCACTCACGCTACCCGGTTCAGCAATTTCAAACGCAAGACCTGAGCCGCCCACAATCGTGAACCAAAAACAGGTGGTTAACGGAGCCACAATACTGATGGTGGAAATAACTTGGCGAATAGTTCGACCACGGGAAATACGCGCAATAAAGATTGCCATCATCGGACCATAACCCAGGAACCAGCCCCAGAAAAATACTGTCCACCAACTTAGCCAACCTTCGTCACCGCGATAAGTCGCCATTGGGATAAAGTTATCCAACATGCTTCCTACACCTTGAATGTATCCGTTAAAGATAAAATTCGTAGGGCCAAAAAACAGGATGTAAACCATCAATGCCATTGCCAGAATCACGTTGTAACGACTAAGCAGTTGCATGCCTCGGCTTAATCCACTGAGTGCTGACAAGGTGTAAAGAGCAATCGCAAACAAGATGATGATAAGCTGAGTGGTAAAGCCATCAGGAATATCAAACAGCGCATTTAACGCGTAGCTAACCTGCAAGCCTAGAAACCCAATTGGCCCGATGGTGCCTGCGGCTACCGCGATAATGCAGCACGCGTCAATCAATGCACCGAGTTGGCCTTTAAGTGCTCGTTCGCCCAAGACTGGGTAAAGCAAAATACGGGGTTTTAGTGGTAAACCTTTGTCGTAATGCAGGTGCATCACCACGATCGAAGTTAAGCTACCTACAATCGCCCAAGCCAGAAAGCCCCAGTGCATAAAGGATTGCGACAACGCATTCACCGCACCTTGCTGCGGGTTATCTTGCGCGCCGTATAAAGGGGGTGGGCTAACATAGTGTGCGATAGGCTCAGCCGCGGCCCAGAAAACGCCACCACCAGCCAATAAGGTACAGAAAATAATCGCCATCCAGCGGAAAGAATCCATTTCTGGTTTTGCAATCCCGCCCAACATCACCTTGCCTGTTCGCCCTGCAGCCAAGCCAAGACCAATAAGAAAAGTGAGAAGCAGCAGTAACTGCCAGTATGGACCAAATACCTGAACTGCCCAGCCAAAGCCAGCGTTAACGATCGTAGATAACAGCTCGCCGTCATAAAGTGCAATAGCAACGAACAACGCGATGAAACCACCGCTATACCAAAAGGCCGGGTTATTCAGTCCTAATTTGTCCGTCGTGTTTTCTGTTGTTGATGTGTTGTGTTTTGCTTTCGACTTGCCCGATGACACGTTCATCGTGGAAGCTTTCATGCTATTGGTTAAATCAGACATACTCTGGCTCCAGAGGTTCTTTGCAGCAGCCAAAGACTGGCTACAAATGTGAGTTTTACGCCTGCCGTATTGTTATTATGTGGGCAGGCGGTTCCTACTTTGGGGAATGCTATGAAATAGGCTCTAATCCTTCTTTAAGGAAGTTGAACCAGTTTTCACCCAATATTTTTCCAGCCTCAGATTCACTGAATCCGTGACCCATTAATCCGTTGTAGATGTTCTCCATCCCTGCGCTGCCGCAGAACCATGGCAGCGCATCTGGCCATCCCGAGTTACTTGCTGAACCTTCGCCGTAATCCATCGCTTTTGACCAACGACCGTTGCGCATCCACTCCAACACTTGTTGCGGCTGATTTAGGCACAAATCGCTACCGATACCTAAATGGTCGACGCCAAACATGTCTGCGGTTTTCGCTACCATCTGGCAGAAATCATCCAGCGTGCACTGGCTGCCATTTGGCAAATGGAATGGATATAAACTGAATCCAATCAAACCACCGCGCTCCGTCAGTGCTTTGATCACGGTGTTGGATTTGTTGCGCAGTGCGTCATGCGCAAACGTCGGGTTAGCATGGCTGATACAAATTGGACGCGAAGAGAGCTCGATAGCTTCCAACGTCGAACGCTCCGCGCTGTGGGACATATCAATGATCATCCCGACTCGGTTCATCTCTTCAATCGCTTGCTTACCAAAGCGAGTTACGCCGGAATCGTTTTGTTCGTAACAACCTGTCGCCAGTAAGCTTTGGTTGTTGTAGGTCAGTTGCATGATCAGCAGACCTTGGCGGCGCATCACTTCAATCAGACCAATTTCATCATCGATAGGTGAGCAATTTTGCGCGCCGAAGAAGATGCCGACTTTGCCTTCTGCTTTGGCTTTTTCTACATCTGCCATTGAATAAATAGGCATGATGAGGTCCGCATTTTGCTCGAAGCGCAAGTTCCATTCAGCAAAACGCGTTAAGGTTTCGCGCGCAGTTTCGTGGTAGACGATAGTGGCATGAACGGCGGTAATGCCACTCGCCTTAAGCGTTTGGAAATACTCTCGATCCCAATTGCAGTACTGCAATCCGTCAATCACAATCCGTTGTTGGTACATAACCACTCCTTAAACAATTTCTTAGCCTTTCAGTGCGGGTAACTGACACCATCAGCTACCCTGCTGTTCTTAGTAAGGGCGCTGATAAGCGGTTTTCACCACGGTGTAGAACTCTTTGGCGTACTGCCCTTGCTCACGAGGGCCAAAGCTAGATTCTTTACGGCCACCAAATGGGACGTGATAATCTGTACCCGCAGTTGGCAAGTTAACCATGACGCAGCCCGTTTGGACTTGCTGTTTGAAGATCGCGCTATTGCGCAGACTTTGCGTGATAATGCCGCCTGTCAGGCCAAAGCGCGTATCGTTCGCGACTGCAATCGCCTCATCCAAATCAGAAACGCGAATCACGCTTGCCATTGGTGCAAAGACTTCTTCTTGGTTCACTTCCCAGCTGTTTTGTGTGTTCAAGAACAGGGTTGGTGACATATAGTAACCGTCATGCTCTAGGCTCAGACGCTCACCACCGAAAGCCAGCTCCGCGCCTGCTTGGCGTGCATTTTCAATCCACTCAAAGTTCGCATTCAGCTGGTTACCATCAACAACAGGACCCATGAATACGCCCTCTTCCAGTGCGTGACCCACTTTTAATTCGCTCATGCGTTTGATTAGCGCTTCAACATACGCGTCGTGAATTCCGTCCATAACCACAAGACGAGAAGACGCGGTGCACTTTTGACCTGCACCCGAGAATGAGCCTGCGATTGTCGCTTCAACGGCAATTTGAATGTCTGCATCATCTGCCACTACGAGCGCATTTTTGCTACCCATCTCTAGCTGACAACGCACAAAATTTGGTGCCGTTGCCGCTGCAACTTTACGGCCTGTGTCCACAGAACCAGTGAAGCTCACGCCGTTCACATCCTTCGAATTGATAAGGGTATTACCGACTTGCGAACCGCTACCCAAAACGAGGTTAAACGTGCCGGCAGGTAAACCTTGGCGATGGATAATCTCTGTCAGCGCAACGGCACTTGCTGGGGTTAGGTTGGCAGGCTTCCAGACGACGCTGTTACCAAACGCAAGTGCTGGCGCGATTTTCCAAGCCGCTGTTGCTGTTGGAAAGTTCCAAGGAGAGATAATGGCGATAACGCCGACGGCTTCACGAGTAACTTCAACGGAGACACCTGGACGGACGGAAGCAGCGTTATCGCCAATTTGACGCAGAACCTCAGCAGCAAAGTATTGGAAGAATTGGCCAGCACGGTATATCTCACCTCGACCTTCAGCAAATGGCTTACCTTCTTCACGCGAAAGTAAGGTGCCCAATTCGTCACATCGTGCAATGAGCTCATCACCAATCGCTTGTAGCACTGCTTGCTTGCGCTCGATTGGTGTTTTTTCCCACTCTGGCTGCGCTGATTTAGCCGCTTGAATCGCTTGCTCTACTTGCGACACACTCGCTTGTGCGAAATCGCCAATGTTTTCGCTGATATCAGAAGGGTTAATATTGGCGATGGTGTCCATGCCCGATTGCCACTCACCCGCTATATAGAGGGATTTTTCTGCTTGAACATTGTTAATAAAAGTCATGGTTCTTTCCTTGTTCTTCCGATTTGTGATGGCAAGCCACCCACTCACTGATCTCTAATTGTTCTTATTGGATTTATTCTGGTTGGCTTGCCGACGCGTAGACGACAAACTCCACCAACATCTCTTCTCGCGCTAACCCTGCAACCACCATGGCGGCGCGATTTGGGTACGGCGCTTCAAAATATTCCGCGTACACTTGGTTAACGGTCTTTAAGTATTCTCTGTCGGTCACATAAATCAGGACCTGCAACACCGAGTCCAAAGACTCCCCTGCACACTCCAGGGTGTGAATGAGATTGTTAAAGGTTTGACGTGTTTGTGCTTCGATACCGCCTTCCACAACCGCGCCTGTGTCATCAATAGGAATTTGAGCCGTATACAGGGTTCCGTTGTTGACTATCGCCCATTCAAGCGGCGCTTTAGAAGCAAATAGACTGGTTTTAACTGGGTGTTTTTTAGTAGGAGTATTCACGTGCCTTTCAACCTTTGTAACAGCTTTGTTTCAATATGGTTAAATGATGCACATTGACAGGCGATAAATCTAACGGTAAATTTTTGACATTTGATAAATTAAACTTATCACTCTATTTAAAATAACGTAAATAAAGGGATTAAGAGGCATTAGGGATGAGTATTAAGCTTCAACAATTAATGCATTTTGTGATGGTAGTCGAGGAAGGAGGCTTTCGAGCCGCTTCACATCGTGCAAATCGTTCTCAGGCGGCACTGTCCACATCGATAAAAGAGCTTGAAAAAATTCTAGGGCAAACGCTGTTTGAACCCGGAAACAAAACCAAATTGACCCCGTTTGGTGAAATTTGTCTGCCCAAAGTGGTTCAGTTTCTCAATATCTACAGTGCGCTGGACAACGATCTCAAAGCTGCCGCGGCCGGACAGCAAGGGAGAGTGCGAATTGCGAGCGTTCCTTCTGTTGCAGCGAAACTCATCCCGAGCGTGTTGGGTGCCTTTTGCGAGCAGTATCCAAATGTAGAAGTAAGCTTGATCGATGATAACGCGGCGGGCGTCGAGGCTCGCTTACTCTCCGGTGAAGTCGACTTAGCGCTCGGTAACCCCTCTCACCTCGATGAGGGCGGCATTGACTTTACGCCGCTGTTAGCCGATCCAATAGGCGTGGTGTGTTTAAAGGACAACCCTATTGCGAGTCATCCAGAAGGAATCGAGTGGCAAACTTTGTTGGAACAACCCTTTATCCGTAACGGCACTTGTACACTTCTAGATCCAACCCCAGCAAGAGCTCTGAGTCAGCAAGCGCTCTATTCGGTCGAAAATATTACTTCGCTATTTTCTGTCTTAGAACTTGGGATTGGTGTCACGACCCTACCGAAGCTTGCTTTCCCAACCAATGAAACACGCTTGGTTTGGATTCCGCTTATCGATCCACCACTTGAAAGGCAAATTGGTATATTTACGTTAACCGATCGCACGATCTCGCCTCAAGCTAAAGCATTTCACGATCTTTGTGTGCATTATTTAAACTATCAAAAAGAAGATAAATAATGGTTCGATTAACATGCGGATAATTAAAAGCCTCCATATTCAGAGTGGAGGCTAATTTGTATTTGTGTAGTCGCTTCGTTTTATTTTTTGCGACGATTTCGGTTCTTATACACCACGCAAAAGTTACCACGCTTGGTACGACACTTTGAGCAACGTTCGCAATCTACTGGTGCGCGATTGCCTTCTTTCCAACGTTTGATCAACTGCGGCTCAGCCAATAAAGGGCGTGACACAGCAAAAAATTGGATATCTGTGTTTTCTGCAATTTTCTCAATCGCATCAATGTCGCTCAGCCCGCCGACAGTAATCACCGGTATGCTAACGTCCTGACTGATCACGTGACCATATTCGTGAAAGTAACCTTCTTCTTGTAGTGTGTAACCATCGAACGTTTGACCAACAAGTTCGTTTGCTTTGCCGTGAATATTGCCAGACACGACGATCGCATCAACGCCTACTTCTTCAAGTTTCTTACAGACGACGCGAGTTTCATCGAACGTTAAACCGCCGTCAAAGAACTCTGTTGCCGTCAGTTTTACGAGGATGGGAAATTCGCTTCCAACCAGCTTTCTGGTTTCAGAATAAATTTCTAAAAGAAAGCGCATGCGATTTTCTAAGTCACCACCATATTCGTCTTCTCGACGATTATAGTACGGGCTTAAAAACTGGTTAATTAAATAAGTGTGCGCCGCATGAATCTCTACGCCGTCAAAACCAGCGTCTTGAGCACGTTTACTCGCCAATGCGAATGCCTTTACGATGTAGTCTATTTCGTCCTTTGTCATCGCTTTGCCTTGCGTATTTGTACCACGCTCAGGCACGTCACTCGGAGCGAAGATGACACGCTCACCGACGTTATGGGTGGTTTTGGTGCCACCGTAAGCAATTTGCATCACGATTTTAGAATCTTGTTGATGTACTAGCTCTGTTAGCTTTTTGTATTCTTCAATAAAAGAGTCGTTGTAGATCCCCATCATACCTGCGTTGGGTTTCTCTTCTTCAACGATATTGGCATAACCCGTGACAATAAGCCCAACTTCCCCTTTCGTAAGCGTTTCGTAAATATCGTAAAGCTTTACCGTCATGTGACCATCTTCGGTCGCCATGTTCTCCCACGTTGCGCTTCGCACAAAACGGTTCTTTAGGATCATGTTGCCAATGCGGGCTTCGGAAAACAAAATGCTCAAAACCAGTCCTCTTAAAGTTGTCTTTATGTTTTATCTTTTCGCAAGTAAACAAGAACGAAAAAGGAACAGCGATACACGATGTATGGCTGTTCCTTCTCTGAATCCTTGAGACCTGCAAACTACAGGCGCACCTTAATGCCTCGGAGACGACAAAACTTTAATCTGGGTTAATGTTTAGTGAGTTTTTAGATTATGTAAAAAGATGATTCTTAATCGTGTTCATTTCACTGGAGCTAAGATGCTTCCTCACCTACTTTCAGTCGTAAAACTTTTGTATTTCGCTAGCTGGTGATTCAACTCAAACATTCACATTGTTAGTTTGTATGCTGCTATGGGAACTAGCACTCCCCCCAAATGTTTACATTACAAACTATCGATATTGAATTCTCATATGGTAAGTAGAGTTATTGCGCTGTTTATACTTTTTAGCTTAATCGTCGCTATCTCTTGACATTATTACGAGTCAGCGGAAACGCGCGATCTACTATGTTTTACACACTGGTTGTTTTTGCTTTTAGATATGAATACGTGATAGTGAAGCTAGAGGAGGAACAGGAAAAACAGGGAAAATAAAGGACAATAGAAAGTTAAATGACCTTACTTCTAGGTAAGGTCATTCATGCATTCAGCAGCAAAAGATATTGGCGCTTAGCAAACGCTTAGGTTTGGTTGTTACAGAGCTAGAGGAATCAACTCGACGCCAAGCACACCACTAATCCCCATCACCACTAGCAGTGAGACTTTAAACACCGACTTTGACCAAGCGATGTAGTTGTTGTCATCAATGCTGCGAAAGGTCACTTTCGTCCACATAAAGCAAACAACCGCTGCAACTGCTAAGTATTCATACCCTGCTTCACCTAGTAAAAATAACCCCAACGATACTGCTCCAAACGCTACGACATACGCTTTCATGTGTCGATGCGCTTTATGAATGCCTTCTTTAAGTGGCAATACGGGAATCCCGGCTTCTCGGTAGTCTTGCATGCGGAACATGGCAATGGCATACGAGTGCGGCATTTGCCAGAGACAGAACATGGTAAAGAGTAAAATCGCTTCCAAGCTAATGAAGTTTGTTACCGCTAAGTAACCCACCAATGGCGGAACTGCGCCTGAGATACTTCCCACTAAGGTTCCATACACCGAGTTACGTTTGTACCACATCGTGTAAAAGAACACGTAATACACGTAGCCAAGCAACACGACGACAGCGGATAGTGGGTTCACTCGGATAAATAACAGTGCGGTTCCTACCAGCAATAAAGCAAGTGCATAAACAAACGCAATATCGATATTGATGTTGCCTTTCACTGTTTCACGATTTCGTGTACGTGCCATCTTCTGGTCGATATCACGATCGAAAATATTATTCACCACACAACCTGAAGCGATGACTAACCCAACACCAACTAACGTCGTAACGAACAGCATTAGACTGGCTGGTTCTGTTTTTGCGGCGAGGAAGAACCCCGCCGCAACAGAAATCAGGTTGCCGAAAATAATGCCCGGTTTAGTGATAGACAAATAACTTTTCAGCATACCTTGACCTACAACTTCATGTTGACGTTCATGTTGTAGATGATCCATACCGAGCCAGCGATAAGGATAAGTACAACAATGGCGGTAAACATCAGTGATACAAGGTTCCAACGTCCGTCGGATGTTTTTGTTTCCATGTGCAAGAAGTATTTAAAGTGAACAAATATCTGCACTAATGCACATCCAAATAGAATCGCATAGGTCGTTGTATCTGGTAATGATTTCGTCCAAACAAAGTAGAACGGAATTACCGTCAGAATCAGTGAGGCAATAAAGCCTTTCACGTAATCTGACGAACTGGTTTCTACATGTTGATCCATTACATTACCCCCAGTAAGTAAACGATGGTAAAGACACAAATCCAAACGATATCTAGAAAGTGCCAGAATAGGCTTAAGCAGTTAAAGCGCATTGCCATATTGTCGTTCAGACCTTTCGTCGACAGTTGATGATACGCTACCGCTAACCAAATCAGACCAAAGGTTACGTGCAGGCCGTGCGTACCAACCAACGTAAAGAATGCCGACAGGAATGCACTTGTTTGTGGCCCATAGCCTTCTTCAATCAGGTGATGGAACTCATAGACCTCCATACAGATAAAGCCAAGACCAAGCGCGAACGTGACTAACATCCAGCGTTTGAGACCAGCAACGTTGTTGCGCTTCATCGCGATAATGCCAAAACCAAATGTGATACTGCTAAACAGCAGCAGCATGGTTTCGACAAACACGAATGGGAGTTCGAAAATGTCTTTACCTGTTGGGCCCGCAATTGAATTGCTCGACAGCACAGCGTAAGTCGCGAACAAGGTCGCAAACAATACACAGTCACTCATCAGGTAAACCCAGAAGCCAAATAGCTTGTTGCCATTCGTGTCATGGTGGTGATCATGGTCGTGATGTGCTGCGATATTAGTTTGCATACGTCACCTCCAGATCATCTTTACTTTCGCTGTCTTTCACTGAGTTTTTCTTCGCTTCTTCAAGCTGAGCTCGACGTTCAGCCTCAATTGCTTTGATCTCTTCAACTTCCACGTAGTAATCCACATCATCGTTATAGCTATGCTGAATACACGTCACGATAATACCGACCAAACTTGCCGCCGCTAGCCACCAGATGTACCAAATCATGCCGAAGCCAAATAGGAGCGACCAAGCCGACACGTAGATGCCTGTTGCCGTGTTTTTTGGCATATGAATACGTTCGTATTCCACTTCTTTAGTTGGATCGAACTCGCCACTTTGTTTCTGGTACCAGAAGGCATCCAGCACATCACCTTTTGGTAGGTGCGCAAAGTTGTAGAACGGCGGTGGAGACGATGTTGCCCACTCAAGAGTACGACCACCCCACGGGTCACCAGTTAGATCACGGTTTTGCTCGCGGTCACGGATACTCACGTAAATTTGGATGAACTGAGACAATACGCCCAGCGCAATCACAACCGTACCTGCTGCGGCAATCGACAACAGTGGGAAGTATTCTGGGTTGATGTCTTGGCTTAAACGACGAGTCATCCCCATGAAGCCCAGCGCGTAAAGCGGTAAGAACGCCATTAAGAAACCAATAATCCAAAGATAGAACGCGCGTTTGCCCCAAGTTTCATTCATGGTGAAACCGGTCGCTTTCGGGAACCAGTAAGTGATCGCAGCGAAACATCCAAACACCACACCACCGATGATAACATTGTGGAAGTGAGCGATAAGGAATACTGAGTTATGCAGAACGAAATCTGCGCCCGGAACAGCCATTAGTACGCCCGTCATACCACCAACAGTAAAGGTGATAAGGAAGCCCACCGTCCACATCATTGGCGTCGTAAAGCGGATGCGGCCTTTGTACATCGTGAATAGCCAGTTGAAGATCTTCACCCCTGTTGGGATAGAAATGATCATCGTGGCAATACCGAAGAAGGCATTTACGTTCGCGCCAGACCCCATCGTAAAGAAGTGGTGTAGCCAAACGACAAAGGCAAGAATCGTGATAACTACGGTAGCCCAAACTAGCGATGTGTAACCGAACAACTTTTTACGTGAGAAGGTTGCGGTGACTTCTGAGAACACACCAAAAATTGGCAAGATCAAGATGTACACTTCTGGGTGACCCCAAGCCCAAATCAGGTTGACGTACATCATTACGTTGCCGCCAAGATCATTGGTAAAGAAGTGCATGCCTAGGTATCTATCCAGCGTAAGCAGAGCGATAGTCACCGTTAGGATTGGGAATGAAATGATGATCAAAATGTTTGCACACAGAGACGCCCAAGTGAAAACTGGCATCTTCATCATTGGCATAGACGGTGTACGCATACGCAAAATGGTCGCGAAGAAGTTCACGCCTGTTAACGTCGTACCAACACCTGATATCTGCAGCGCCCAAATCCAATAGTCGACCCCGACTCCTGGGCTAGCCTCAATACCTGAAAGCGGCGGATACGCCAACCAGCCGGTACGACCAAATTCACCTAAGCCGAGAGACATGTTTGTTAGGATGACACCTACAACAAACAGCCAGAAGCTCAAGTTATTCAGATACGGGAAAGCTACGTCACGCGCACCAATCTGCAATGGCACGATGATGTTCATCAGACCAATGACCAATGGCATCGCTACGAAGAAGATCATGATCACGCCATGGGCAGTAAAAATTTGATCGTAGTGATGCGGTGGTAAGTAACCTGCTTCACCCGCAGAAGAAAGGAGTTGCTGACTACGCATCATGACTGCGTCAGCAAAACCACGAACAAGCATCACCATCGCTACTGCGATGTACATGAAGCCAAGTTTTTTATGGTCTACTGAAGTAAACCATTCATTCCACAAATATTGCCACTTTCCGGCTTTGGTCACCGCGTAAACTACGGCTAAACCAACCAGCGCCACAACCGCTAGGGTGATGACAATAATAGGTTCGTGGAATGGAACTGAATCAAGAGTTAATCTTCCAAACATTACGATTATCCTTGGTTTTCAGGCAAACAGTTCATTGAACCAGGATGCTGAGTCACAACGTCGGTGAACAAGAACGGAGGAACGCTAGAGAACAAAGTGACTGGCTCTGCGATACTTGGCGCTGCCAGTGAGCTGTATTGCTCCCAATCTTCAATACGATCAGGGCTCGCCTTCACTTTCTGCACCCAATTTAGGAACGCAGCACGATCAGACATTGCTGAAGCTGTGAACTTCATTTGCGAAAAGCCTTCGCCGCTGTAGTTCGATGCAAAACCCTTGTAGTCACCTTCGTGGTTCGCTATGAGGTTGAGCTTGGTTACCATGCCTGGCATCGCGTAGATCTGTGTACCTAAGCGAGGGATGAAAAACGCGTTCATGATGTTGTCCGAAGTCAGTTTGAACTGCACTGGCACGTCTTTCGGGAACGCCACATAGTTCACCGTCGCAATGTTTTCTTCTGGATAGATGAACAACCATTTCCAATCGAGTGACACCACTTCGATGGTCATTGGTTTAACATCACTTTCCAAAGGTTTGGATGGCTCTAGTTCATGAGTCGAACGCCATGTGATCGTCGCAAGAATCGCAATGATGATGATTGGAATTGTCCATACCACCACTTCGATTTTGGTCGAGTGTGACCACTCGGGTGCGTACTCTTCTTCAGTGTTAGAGGCGCGGTATCGGTAAGCGAAGTAAATCGTCATTAAAATCACAGGGATTACAACGATCAACATCAGCAAAAGAGCAGTAATAATTAACTCTTTTTCTTGCACACCAATGGCACCTTTGGGGTCAAGTAAAGCTGAATTACATCCTGAGAGCATAAGTATGACGGACGCCAAACTTCCCCTCGACAAGATGCGTTTATATCTTGAGGCTTCCATTAACTTTCTCGATGGTTGTCTGGTTTCAAAGCAGATGCCAATCAAAGTAAATAAGAGCTCACAAATAGCGCAGAGGTAATGTATGAGAACAAGAAAAAACCTCGATAAGTAGTTATTCTACTTACAATTTTTTCAACTTCGTCATCAAGCATTTTACCAGCTAGGATGAACCGTTATTTGCTACGATACGATTGGTATCAAGCCAAGAACCAGTTGTTATAGTCATTAGAATGTTTATGTGTTGAGCATGAGTAACGTCGGGCTCAGAGCGAAACAAAACGGAATTGAGTGGAGATCAAAACCACACTCTTAGTGTGAGTTTATTGTTACACTTTGAAACACTATGTTACATTTGGCGCATTATGAGGAGTAAAAAGTTAAAGCTCATTAGCCACAACTGGAAACTAACCTTCCATTAATGGAAGTTACACACTTTAAATAGAATATTAACCTCAACACGAATTTTTCGTGCTTCAACAATTAATTATTTAAAAACAAACAGTTGAAACTAAAAATTGATGAGACTGACTATCAACTTCATTTACGCAGATAGCCTTAATGAGAAGCGGAAGCTAAAAAATCAAAAGTGTGATCAACATCAAATTAATGATTTCACTTAATATTTGAGTGGTATTTACATCTCTTTATTGGATTGTGAGAAATCATTCTCAAGGTAAATCCAAACATAAGTTGTAAATACATTTGGGTTGCGCAGAATTAGCACTCCACAACATAGAAAATGTTGAAATGGAAAGAGACTTATTATTCAGGTCTATCAGAGCCTTATTTCAGTGGTCACTTACATACGAATGCCGCCATCCACTTCTAAAACCCTGCCAGTAAAGTAATCACTCTCAATAATGTATTTTACTGCATGCGCGATTTCGCTTGTTTCGCCCATCCTGCCAACTGGGATCATCTTTTCTAGTCGCTCTATGGCTTCGGGTCTCATTTGCTCTGCCATCGCGGTATGAACTACACCTGGTGCAACCGCCGCCGCGCGAATACCGTATCTTGCGAGCTCACGAGCCCATGTTGTCGCCATGGTCGCGACCGCCGCTTTAGATGCAGAATAATTGGTTTGTCCGATATTCCCTGCTCTCGCAACACTAGAAATATTGATGATAACGCCTCGGGAGCCACTCTCAATCATCTTGACGGCAGCTTCACGCCCACACAAAAATGTTCCTGTCACGTTAACGTTCATGACCAAATTGAATTGATCCAAAGACATCTTACTGATCACGCCATCTTTTGCTTTTACAAGTAACCCATCTCTTAACACGCCAGCGTTATTGACTAACCCATTGAGTTGACCAAAATCTTGGATAATCGCTTCAAACGTGGTTTCAACATCGATTTCGTTGGTGACATCCACTTGATATGTCAACGCTTTCGCACTCAGCATTCGACACTGCTCTTGTGTTTCCATTAAGCCACTGGCGTTTACATCCAACAACGCTAAATCAGCGCCAGCTTGAGCAAGGGTAATGGCCATCATTTGCCCAAGCCCCTGCCCTGCTCCTGTAATGGCAATAACACTACTTTTTATGTCCATATTGGTGCACTCCATAGCTCGTAATGTTCTCTATCTCAACTAGTCTAAGTTGGCCGAAATGATGCGCGTTTTAGGTCACCATCTCGGGCTGGTTTGTCACAAAACTCGGTCTAGCCTTTCTTACTCTTGTATAACTCAAATAAGCTTGAGAAATCGAGCTCGCCGTGGCCGCTCGCGTTGTGGAAAGAATATAAGTTGCGCGCTAACGACCCCATCGGAACCGAAGAATGTGTTTGTAACGCCGCATCTAACCCCAAGCCGAGATCTTTTAGCATGAGTTTGCTCATAAAGCCCGGCTGGTAATCGTGACTGGCTGGCGCACTGTCCATCACGCCTGGGCAAGGATTGTAAAGCTCCAATGCCCAATTTCGGCCAGAGCTTTGCAGCATGATGTTTGATAGCACTTTTGGATCGAGTCCATGATCGATACCTAGGTTTAATGCCTCGCACGTACCAGACATTAAAATGCCGAGCATAAGGTTGTTACAGATTTTCGCCATTTGACCATCGCCTGCTTTGCCAGCATGGAAAACATTTTTTCCCATATACTGCAAAATCGCATTGGCTTTAGAAAACGCTTGATCCGAACCACCAACAATAAAGGTTAATGTCGCCGCTTTAGCGCCAGCAACGCCCCCCGAAACGGGCGCGTCGACAAACAACACGCGTTTATTTGCCGCTTCATTGGCGACTAATCGCGCAGAGTCCGGATCAATGGTTGAACAATCAATCATCAAGGTACTTGGCGAGACAAGATTGAGGACACCTACGCCGCCGTGTAAGTCGCCAAGATACACGGAACGAACGTGAGATCCTGCTGGTAGCATCGTGATGACCGTGCTTGCACCATCCACGACTTCCTCGATAGAGCTCGCCACCACCGCACCAAAAGGTGCAAGTTGCTTTGCCGCTTCGCTATCGACATCAAATACTTGCACGTTAAATCCAGACGCTAATAAGTTTTGCGCCATCGGATGCCCCATTCTTCCTAAACCGATAAATGCGATGGTACTCATGATCATTCTCCTTATTGACCTAGTGTTTGTTCACCCAAATCAGCAAGCGGATGTTCGTCATCCGGCCAAAGTGAGGTAAACAAGGTATCGATGATATCTTCATCGACTTCACTGACATTGTTAAACATCCAGTTAGGTTCGCCATCCCGGTCAATAAGCCGAGAACGGACGCCCTCTTTAAACTCACCTAATAAGGCACTGCGAACCGATAAACTCAGCTCCAAGCGGAAGCAACCTGCAAGTGGTAAGCTGTGGTATTCTTTCACTTGTCTGAAGCAAATATGCGCGGTGATCGGACTGCCTGCGGCGAACGTTTGTTTCGCGTTTTCTATCCACTGACTGTTCCCGTCGATAGCCATGATTCGCTGTGCTATCGTATTAAGATCAAAGCCTTTGCACGCTTCCTCTATCTGATCTAAGTATGGACAAATTTGCGTGGTTGGTTTGCTATCAATAACTTGTTCTTCCATTAACTGTAGTAGTGCAGTTACCAACTCTTTCGCATCTTCTTTGCCCCACTGGAGCCGCTTTAGCTCATCCAGTAAGGTGGGATACTGCTCTTCCAACAGTAACCAATCGGCCAAACCAATAGTGACAGCGTCACTTGAATTTACCATTGAACCTGTCAATCCGAGGAATAAGCCCACTTGCGGATCTATCTGGCTTAAAAACCACGTACCTCCCACATCAGGATACAGTCCGATATTGATTTCTGGCATAGCAAGGCGTGATGTTGTTGTCACAACTTTATGGCTGGTTCCCATAAAAAGCCCCATCCCACCGCCCATGACAATACCTTCTCCCCAACCGATAATGGGTTTGTTGTAAGTGTGGATGAGATAGTCACACTCATACTCCAACGAGAAATAGTTCGTACAGAACTCTACGATTTTTTCTTTACTCTCGTTATGCATGACGTGATACATAGCTCGAACATCACCACCAGCACAGAATGCTTTTTCTCCAGCGCCAGTCAGTACCACACAAGCCATATGCGGATCGTCTTGCCACTTGATAAGCTGATCGTTAAGTTGGACTAACATGTCATACGTCAATGCATTCAATGAAGCGGTGTTGTCTAACGTTGCGATACCAATGCGGTGCACGCCATCTAAGCACTCTATTTCACTAATGGTTACCATCCCTGCCATGTGGCCTCCTATCGGTTTTTCCATTGCGGTGGGCGTTTTTCTAAAAAGGCGCGAACACCCTCAACTTGATCTTCCGTATCAAAAAGATTCAGAAACAACTCTCGCTCTTTCATTAAGCCGTGCTTCAGTGGCGCCGAGCGCATATTTTGAATGAGCGCCTTACATGCGGCGACAGAAGATGGCGACTGGTTCGCAACAGATTCAGCAAGTTCCAGCGCTTTACTTAAAGCTTCACCTTTGGGAACCAACTCCTCAACTAGGCCTAGTTCTTTTGCTTTGTCAGCGCTGACTTGCTCTCCACATAAAATGATACGCTTTGCCCAGCCTTCCCCTACTAACGCTGTGAGGTTTTGGGTACCGCCAGCGCAGGGCAAAAGTCCGACTTTGGCTTCAGGTAAAGCAAGTACCGCTTGCTCTTCAACGACTCGAATATCACAAGCTAATGCCACTTCTAAACCTCCACCCATGGCGTAACCATTAATAGCGGCAATGGAAACACCACGGAATTCCGAGAGCATTTCAAAGGCTTCACCAAAGCATCGCGCCATGTCTAACGCAACCGCTTTGTCACCGTCAGAAAATAGCTTGAGATCTGCACCAGCAGAGAAAAACTTTTCTCCACTGCCGGTTAAAACCAGTGCGTAGACCTGCTTATCATTGTTAAGTGTGAGTATCAGCGACTTCAGTACCTTGAGGCTCTCTGCTGTCCACGTATTGGCTGGCGGGTTGTTCATCGTCACCACCGCAACGTGATTAGTGATCGTATGTTGAATGGCTTCTTGGGTTAATGGCATATCTGAATCCTTTCTCAATGAGCAAATCCAATACTTCGCTACAGCAAGGCCGACTCCTCAGAGAGCAAACGGCGCGCGATGATCAAGCGCATGATTTCGTTCGTTCCCTCCAGAATTTGATGCACACGCACATCTCTGAAATGACGCTCCATTGGATACTCTTTGATGTAACCATAGCCGCCATAAAGCTGCAGCACTTGGTCGCAAACCTGAAAGCCCACATCGGTTGCGAACCGTTTTGCCATCGCGCAATAAGCCGTGGCATCTGGGTCATTTCGGTCGAGCTTGCTGGCGGCATAGCGCACTAACTGCCGAGTAGCCACTAGCTCTGTAGCCATGTCTGCTAATTTGAATTGTAAGGCTTGAAACTGCGCAAGCGACTTGCCGAACTGCTTACGCTCCTGAATGTATTGTGTCGCCTGTTCAAGGGCCTGTTGAGCCGTACCGACGGAACAGGTCGCAATATTTATACGCCCTCCATCAAGCCCTTTCATCGCAAAGACAAAACCTTGCCCTTCTTCGCCCAGTAAATGGCTAGCTGGAATAACGACATTTTCAAAAGTAACCGCTCGTGTTGGTTGGCTGTTCCAACCCATTTTGGGTTCTTTGCGCCCATAGCTGATACCATCTGCGTGAGCAGGAACAACAAATGCAGACACGCCTTTGGCACCCGCTTCTCCGGTTCGCGCCATCACGACCAAAACATCTGTCTCTCCTGCGCCAGAGATAAAGGTTTTGCCGCCGTTGATGACATACTTATCTCCCTTTTTTGTAGCGGAAGTGGTCAGTGCAGCGGCGTCTGATCCTGCGTTAGGCTCGGTTAAGCAATAGGAGCCTAACCACTCCCCCGTAACTAATTTCGGACAGAACTGCGTTTTGGCTTCATCGGTAGCAAAACTGGCTATCATCCAACTGACCATGTTGTGAATCGTCATAAACGCCGTAGTGGACGTACATCCCATGGCCAGTTGTTCAAAGATAATTGAAGCATCCAAGCGACTCAGCCCTAGGCCACCTTGCGCTTCTGGAGTGTAGAGACTGAGAAACCCCAGTTCCCCCGCCTCTCTCAATACGTCTTTGGGGAAGATCTGCTTTTCATCCCACTCCGCCGCCATCGGTGCTAAACACTCATCGGCAAATTGCTGAGCGGTATCGGCAAATGCACGTTGATCTTCATTAAGTTCAAAGTCCATAAAAGCTCCTTCTATTCACTCAGCGCAGTTGGATGGTCAAATTAGGCCCCGTTGGAATATCGTCATCAAACCAACGTGCCGTCACCGTTTTAGTCTCGGTATAAAAACGTACCGCTTGTTTACCATACGCATGTAAATCACCATAGAAACTGCCTCTCCAACCAGTAAAGGAGAAAAATGGTAAAGGGACTGGAATAGGCACATTGATCCCAACCTGACCGACTTGAATGTCATGCTGATATTTTCTCGCAGCAGCGCCATTAGCCGTAAAAATGGAAGTGCCGTTCCCGTATGGGTTGCGATTCACCAACTCAATGGCCTCTTGCAACGTTTCGACTTCCATACAAACTAAAACAGGGCCAAATATCTCTTGCGTGTAAATCGACATATTCGCTGTTACACCGCTAAACAAGGTTGGGCCAATCCAGTTTCCATCGGGAAAGCCTTCCACTTCACACTGACTGCCATCCAGTTCACACACTGCGCCTTGTTGTTTGCCATCTTCGATTAGGTCCAATACGCGTTGTTTGGCTTGCTCACTGATCAGTGGGCCATAAGCAGCTTGCTCATCGTCCCAAGGCCCTGGGTGTACTTTCGCCATTGCCTGTTTAAGGTCTGTAATCCATTGTTTTGAATCGCCGACAAATACCGCAACAGAAATTGCCATACAACGCTGCCCCGCCGCCCCAACGGAGGACCCCACTAAGTTATTCACCACTTGTTCCTTGTTCGCATCAGGCATGATCACCATGTGATTTTTAGCACCAGCAAAAGCTTGAACGCGTTTAAAGTGTTTCGTACCCGTAGTGTAGATATAACGGGCAACAGGAACCGAGCCAACAAATGACACCGCTCGAATATCAGGATGAGCCAGCAGAAAGTCGACTTGCTCTTTGCGGCCATGAACGATCTGCAACACCCCTTTTGGCGCGCCGGCTTGCTCAAATAGTTCGGCTAAACGAATAGAGGTCAATGGCACTTGTTCGGAGGGTTTGAGCACAAACGTATTGCCCGCAGCGATGGCGATTGGGAACATCCACAACGGAATCATGGCAGGAAAGTTAAACGGCGTGATCCCACAACACACACCTAAGGGCTGAATCATTGAGTAACTATCAATATCCGTGGCAACGTTTTCGACGGTTTCTCCCATCATGTTGCTAGCAATGTTTGCCGCCTGCTCAACCACCTCGATACCACGCCACACATCGCCTTTGGCATCCGCTAAAATCTTACCCGTCTCATGAGAAAGCAGTGTGGCAAGCTCATCATGATGTTCTTTGAGCAAGTGCTGATAGCGAAGCATGACTCTGGCACGCTCGGATACTGCCACTTCCTTCCAAGATTGGAATGTCTCTTTCGCATTATCAATGGCGGCTTCCATCTCGTGCTCTGTGGAACATGGAACGTACGCAATGACATCATTAGTGGCGGGATTGGTTACCTCAACCCAATCCGATGTTTGAGATTCACGAAACTCGCCACCAATAAACAAGGGAACCAAACGAGTCATCATTTACTCCTTTCTGATTTCAATTAAAGCGGTATTTCAATGCCTATCGCCGTGGCTTCTCCACCACCGATACAAAGTGACGCAACACCCCGCATCACTTTTTTGGCTTCGAGATCACCATTGGTGCCTAACGCTTGTAGCTGACGCAAACTGTGAATCAATGTCACCAGAATTCGTGCGCCACTAGCCCCTATCGGATGCCCAAGCGCACAGGCTCCACCTTTAATATTTACTTTGCTCGTATCTAGTCCAAGTTCCGCCACCGCTATTTGTGTCACGACGGCAAAGGCTTCATTGATTTCCCACAGGTCCACTTCATAAATTGACCAATCTAGCTGGAACAGCAGTTGCTCAATTGCGTAGACGGGTGCCAAAGTAAATTCTGCAGGTTTTCTGGCATGTGTAGAGTGCGCCTTGATGATCGCAAGTGGTTTAAGCCCCTGATGACGCGCAGTGTCTTCATCCATAAGCACAAGAGCCGCTGCGCCATCTGAAATGGCACTCGAATTAGCAGCGGTCACCGTACCTTTTTCATCGAATGCAGGTTTGAGTTGAGGAATTTTACCAAGGTCAATCGAGCGAGGGTGCTCATCGTAGTTCAGCACCGCTTGTTCTGACTTGGTATTGAGTGAAACCGGCGAAAGTTCATCGGCAAACAAGCCTCGCTCTTGAGCTTCCAACGCACGTTTTGCCGACATCACGGCCCATTCATCCATTTGCTCTCTGGTGAACTTAAGCCTGTCAGCGACTTGCTGAGCATAAACACCCATTAAGTGCCCTTCGTAAGCATCTTGTAGCCCATCGAGAAACATGTGGTCATACGCAGACTGGTGCCCCATACGCATTCCCTTTCTCGCCTCCCTCAGCAAATACGGCGCATTGGTCATACTTTCCATACCACCAGCAATGGCAGAGCGAATCGTTCCAGCTTTAATGAGATCGTGCGCTAACATGACGCTCTTCATGCCAGAGCCACACACTTTGTTAATGGTGGTGCACCCTACACCCAAAGGAAGATCTGCCCCCATAGATGCTTGCCTCGCAGGAGCTTGTCCACACCCTGCTGGAAGCACACATCCCATGAACACTTCATCCACCGAAGTCACATTCACTTCGTGCATTGCCGCCTTGATCGCCAGTGCGCCTAATTGAGGAGCAGAGTAAGTTTGCAACTTGCCTTGAAAGCGCCCAATTGGCGTTCTTTTCGCGCTGACAATCCAGATGTCTTTTCCCATGATTCGCATTCCCTTAAGGTATATGTGAACACTTGGCAGACTGATGACACCCTACATAGAATTACTCACCAAGCGCCACACCAGCCTTTATCGCCTTTTTCACTAACAAACTTTCATTCCGCGATTTCTTGACGTTTACGTAAGCATAGCACTAGCCTTTACAATGAGATGAAAAAACACACCAAGCAGACGTTTATATTTCAAAGTTGATGTTCGGCCTTCCCATTTAAGGTTCGATTTCCAGAAACTGGATTTTTATTCGAGGTAAGTATGTTATGGAAAAATACAAGATCAGTGACCTCGCCAAGGAGTTTGATATTACTACTCGCAGTATCCGGTTTTATGAAGACGTGGGTCTGATTGAACCAGAGCGAAAAGGCAATATGCGCGTTTATCAACGCAGGGATAGAATTCGCCTCAAACTGATTTTAAGAGGGAAACGGCTCGGTTTTTCGCTGGCAGAAATTCGTGAACTTTTCGAGCTCTACGACATGCAACAAACCGAAGGACAGTTATTGAAAATGCTCAATATCATTGAAGAGAAACAAGCCGTCCTACAACAACAACTCAACGACATCAGCGTCGTTATGGCTGAGTTGAATGCCGCTAAGGAGCGTTGTATTCAAACACTCAAAAGCAAGCAGACATAAACGCTATACTCAATTAGCAACACCGCTACCGGCTTTTCCACCTTACCTCTGATACCGGGAGACGTTATGAAAAGCACCTATACCCCACTCAATTTCGGACTTGGTGATACCATCGATATGCTCCGAGAACACGTTAATGCCTTTGCTACGGAACATATTGCGCCCATCGCCGCTGAGATAGACCGCGATAACCAGTTCCCGAATCATTTATGGCCTTTGTTGGGAGAAATGGGGTTGCTTGGTGTGACCGTCGATGAAGAGCTTGGTGGTGCAGGCATGGGATACCTCGCTCATGTTGTTGCCATGGAAGAAATCAGCCGTGCCTCTGCGTCTGTCGCTTTAAGCTACGGCGCTCATTCTAACCTGTGCGTCAACCAAATCTTTCGTAACGGCACGCCTTCTCAACGCGAAAAATACCTTCCAAAACTCATTGATGGTACGCACGTTGGCGCCCTAGCGATGAGTGAGCCCAATGCTGGTTCAGACGTGATAAGCATGCAACTGAAAGCGGAGAACAAGGGCAACCATTTTGTACTGAATGGCAACAAAATGTGGATAACAAACGGGCCCGATGCTGACGTAGTGGTGCTTTACGCTAAAACGGATGTCAGCGCAGGTTCACGTGGCATTACCGCATTCATTATTGAACGTAACTTCGCAGGTTTCACTCATGCTCAAAAGCTGGACAAACTAGGCATGAGAGGCTCGAATACTTGCGAACTTGTATTTAACCATTGCGTAGTGCCAAAAGAGAATATTCTTGGCGAGTTGAATCAAGGCGTCGAGGTGTTAATGAGTGGGCTGGATTACGAGCGCGTCGTCCTCGCTGCCGGACCACTCGGGATAATGCAAGCTTGCATGGACATTGTGGTCCCGTACGTACATGAACGAGAGCAGTTTGGAAAATCCATTGGCGAGTTTCAGTTAGTTCAGGGCAAGATCGCCGATATGTACTCTCGAATGAGTGCAGCAAAAGCGTATGTATATACCGTCGCAGCGTCTTGTGATCGAGGTAACGCAACACGCAAAGACGCCGCTGGCGCGATTTTGTACAGTGCAGAACTCGCCACACAAATGGCACTCGATGCAATACAACTGCTCGGTGGGAATGGCTACATCAATGAATACCCTGCTGGTCGTTTGCTACGTGATGCAAAGCTTTATGAAATCGGCGCGGGTACCTCAGAGATTCGCCGCATGTTAATAGGCCGAGAACTGTTCGAAGAATCTCGCTAACGGAACATACGACAAGGAAGTCATTATGGCCATTATCAAAAGTAAAACTAAGCCAACTGACGAGTTATTTCTTTCCAATAAAGCTGCGATGGAAACGTTGGTCACTCAACTGAATCAACACATCGATACCATCAAACAGGGAGGCGGTGAAAAAGCCATTCAGCACCAGAGGCAAAAAGGAAAGCTCCCAGCCCGAGAACGCATCGCGCGCTTGCTTGATGACAACACTGACTTTCTTGAAATCAGCCAGTTTGCCGCCTGGCAGGTGTATGACGAAGCGATCCCATGCGCTGGCGTTATCGCCGGCATTGGTATCATAGAGGGAATTCAATGCATGGTTATCGCCAACGATGCTTCGGTAAAAGGTGGAACCTACTACCCACTCTCGGTAAAAAAACACCTAAGAGCGCAAGAGATTGCCCAACGTTGCCAACTCCCCTGCGTGTACTTGGTGGACTCCGGTGGCGCAAATCTCCCTCATCAGTCCGACGTCTTCCCCGACAAAGAACACTTTGGTCGCATTTTCTTTAACCAAGCGAGAATGTCAGCGAAAGGCATTCCCCAAGTTGCTGTTGTGATGGGGCTTTGCACTGCTGGGGGCGCGTACGTTCCTGCCATGGCGGATGTGTCCATTATGGTTAAAGAGCAAGGCACCATTTTTTTGGCGGGGCCACCTTTGGTGAAAGCGGCCACTGGCGAAGTCGTGACGGGTGAAGAGCTCGGCGGTGCAGACGTGCATTGTCGGAAATCTGGTGTCGCAGATTATTACGCTGAAAATGATGAACATGCCCTAATGCTTGCGAGAGAAGCCATTGCCAATGCCAATAGAACAAGACCTGTTAAGCCAGAAAACACCGTACTTCCTCCCCGCTACGACGCAGAAGAAATCTACGGAATCGTGAATGCAAACTTACGACTGTCATTCGACGTTCGAGAAATTATTGCCCGCATCGTCGATGATTCTGATTTCGACGAATTCAAATCCTTGTACGGCAGAACGCTAGTGTGTGGCTTCGCTCGTATTCAAGGACACTTGATTGGTATTGTGGCAAACAACGGTATCTTGTTTTCTGAATCGGCACAAAAAGGCGCGCACTTTATTGAGCTGTGCGCCAAACGGAAAATACCGCTTCTCTTTCTCCAAAACATTACCGGCTTTATGGTCGGAAAAAAGGTTGAAGAAGAAGGCATCGCAAAACATGGCGCCAAGTTAGTGATGGCCGTCGCTTGTGCTGACGTGCCGAAGTTTACCGTGATCATCGGTGGATCGTACGGCGCTGGTAATTACGGCATGTGCGGCCGAGCGTATGATCCAACCATGATGTGGATGTGGCCGAACGCGCGTATTTCTGTGATGGGCGGAGAACAAGCAGCAGGCGTTTTAACACAAGTTCGAAAAGACGCGAAGGAACGTCAGGGGGAAGCGTGGTCAGAGCAAGAAGAGCACATTTTTAGAGAATCGATCATAGACTTGTATGAAACACAAGGACATCCCTATTTTGCGAGTGCTCGGCTATGGGATGACGGAATTATTGACCCTAAAAAAACGCGTCAGGTGTTGAGTCAAGCGTTAACGGCAGCATTAAATGCCCCCATTCCTGATAGCGAGTTTGGCGTCTTCAGAATGTAAACATCCAAAGATGAATTAAGGAAGTTAGTATGCAGGAAATGCAACCAAGCATTATTCCCAACGCCCAAAGGCAAGATGATGTTCTTTGGCATGTCGATGATAATGGCGTAGCGACCATTACCCTAAACAGAACAGCTAAACACAATGCTTTTGACGCTTGTACGATCGACTTGCTGATCCACCGCCTAGATTATCTCGCTTTACGAACGGATGTGCGGTGCTTGGTATTAAGAAGTAACGGCAAGCACTTTTCATCCGGGGCCGATTTGAATTGGATGCAGTCGATGGCCGACAGCACGAGGCAAGATAACTTCGTTGATGCCCAAAACTTGGCAAGACTCATGGAAACATTAGATTCGTTCCCTCAACCCACCATCGCAGTTGTTCAAGGTTCCGCTTATGGTGGTGCTTTAGGGTTGATTTGTTGTAGTGATATCGCCATCGCAAGCCAAAGTGCCAACTTTTGCTTAAGTGAAGTTAGGCTTGGTTTAGTTCCAGCAACCATTGCGCCTTACGTCATGCGCGCGATGGGGAATAGACAAGCTAGACGCTATATCTTAAGTGGTGAAGTCATTTCAGCCGAAGATGCCGAACGGTTTGGTATTGTGCACGAAGTGAAAGAAGCCAAACAGCTTGAAAGTGCGGTTGATAGCGTAATCAAGACGTTGCTACTGAATAGCCCAGATGCGATGCGTAAAGCGAAAACGCTCTGCCATCAATGTCATCAAAACCCCATCGATCAACAACTGATTCACTATACTAGCAAGCTCATTGCGGACATTAGAGTATCACCCCAAGGTCAAGATGGGCTGCAAGCGTTTCTTGAAAAACGTAACCCAAGTTGGGTCACCAAGTCACAGGACAAGTAATGCTGCCTTCCAAAGTAAAGATTGTCGAAGTAGGTCCTAGAGATGGGTTGCAAAATGAATCTCCTGTTGCGACCCAGACTAAAGTCCGGCTGATCAACTTACTCTCTGATACTGGGCTAACGCATATTGAGGCGGGCTCTTTTGTCTCACCCAAATGGGTGCCACAAATGGCGGACTCAACAGAGGTCATGAAAGCAATAACACGGCGAAATCATGTTACCTACTCTGCCCTGACACCAAACCTAAAAGGCTTAGAACAAGCGTTAGAGGCTGGTGCCAATCAGGTCGCGATTTTCACTTCATCCTCAGAAGGATTCTGCCAACACAATATCAATTGCTCGATTGCAGAAAGCCTAACTCGCTTCGAACCTGTAATGCGATTAGCCACCAAACACAGCATCCCTGTTCGAGGTTATCTATCCTGCGTTGCAGATTGCCCTTACGACGGTCCAACAGCCCCTAAACAGGTGGCGAGCGTGACCAAATCGCTCATCGATTTAGGGTGCTATGAAGTATCTCTAGGCGATACAATCGGCACAGGCACGCCAAATCGAATTGCTGCTATGCTAGAAGCCGTCATGTTGGTTGCACCTCTTCCCCAACTTGCTGTCCATTTCCACGATACATGGGGACAAGCTCTCACCAACATTCATCAAGCCTTGAGTATGGGCATCAATACCATCGACAGCAGTGTCGCTGGGCTGGGTGGATGTCCATACGCTCATGGCGCATCAGGAAATGTCGCAACGGAGGATGTACTATATTTATGCCAAGGGTTAGGAATAGAAACGGGGATCGACTTAGAGCTACTGGCTAAAGCTGGCTGGATGATCAGCGAAGAGCTGGGTCGGCTGCCTACATCAAAAGTGTCATTAGCATTGCGTAACCGCGTATTATCACTTTCGTAGAAGGCCATCCGGCACCTCAAATTCTCCCAACCCAAGTTAATTTGCTCTACTTTCGAGTAGGGAAGCGAAACCGCCCGCCAGTACGATAAATAATTAGAGAAAATAAGATAAGCACACAACCTACTAGTTTATTTGCCGTTAGCACTTCGCCATACCACAGCACGCTCAGAATAACCGTCCAAACTGGTTCTAATATCATAATTAGAGCAGCGTTACCTGCCTGAACAAATTTTTGCCCCATGGTTTGCATTACGTAACGCAAGCTCGTCGCTAATAAGGTACTCAACGCAAACCACCACCAAATAGATGAGTCCACCTCTGCTGGGAAAGATTCCATAAAAAATGAAACCAGCAAACCTAAACAACCTGCTGAAAAAAGTTGCACGCAAGTAAGCAGCAGCACAGGTAGTTTTTGAGAGTATTTGCTGTTCACATTAAAATGAAGCGCCAAAACCAGTGCTGCACCAAGAAACCACAATTGACTGGCCGATTGTTTCCAGCCACCAACTAAAGAAAGACAAGCAAGACCTAATACAGCGATAGGCAAAGAAAGCCAGAAAATTCGTTGTGGTCGTTGACGAAACATAACCCATGCAATAATCGGCACAAACAGCATGGAAAGGCTCATGATAAATGCGCCTTCCCCAAGAGTATCACTGATAGAAATAGCGTAAATCCATGTCATAACGGCACTGCCTAACAGGAGCCCGACACCACCAGCAGAAAGCACATCTTTTAAGTTTGCTTTCAGCAAAGGTCGGTAACATAGAGGCAGTAAGCAGAGCGAAGCGATTGTAAATCGCGCCCCAATAAAGCCAAAAGGTGGTAAACCCTGTATTGTTTCCTTAGAGAATATCCAGCCAAGTGCCGCGATCATCGTCGTCGCAACCAGAATAACCGTCGCTTTGCGTTCTGAGTTAAACATAAGTACTCACAAAATATGGAACACACAATAGCGCAGCAAGAGAGTTTTACTGCGCTATTGTGTAAATTTGAAAGGGGTTTGTGTCGAGCGAAAAAGTGAAAGCCCGATCCTCTCCTGTATTGTTGTCACGCAGATTGAAGTTCTGCTGCTAGATACATTAAATGCAGGCAAAGTCTTAAGGCAAGCCTTTTCGCATACTAAATTACTTTAGCATTCTATACAGCAAGCAAACTGGCTAAAACCTGTACGGGGTGTCGAACTACCTCTCCTTCAAAACGCTTAACTTGACTGCGGCAGGAGTAGTATTGCGACTTCAACGCTCCTCAATACAGGTTGAATAAGGTGAATTGCTTTTTACCCATCGCCCCTACAATGAAAACCTATTGATTAACTACAACGAGCGGTTAAATTGCTCCACGGCCTCTACAACACGGCTAGCGCCATCTTGTATTTCATTCATCACATTGCCTGCTTTTTCAGAGAGCTCTAGCGTATCTAGTGCTTCTTTTTGGCATTTAGCGATCAGCTTAACTGCGTTATCTGTTCGCTGTAGGTTTTCACTGACCATTGTGACAATTTCATCGGTGGTTGCATTGGTTCTTGTAGCAAGCTGTCTGACTTCATCAGCAACAACGGCAAAACCTCTACCATGCTCACCCGCACGAGCCGCTTCTATCGCCGCATTTAACGCCAATAAGTTAGTTTGGTCAGCGATACCACTGATGCTATTTACCAACTCGCTAATACGCGATGAGTGCGCTTTAAGCTCGTCAATCGCGGTGTTCGCTTGCTGCATTTGCTCGGAAAGTATCTGCATCTTTTCTAACGTTGAGCCTATAACCTCTTGCCCTTGCAGGGTTTGTGTACCAGTTTCTTGGGAGATTTCGTTCGCCAATTGCGCAGCCTGGGCCATTTTCTGTTCCTGCATCACCTGCTGGGTAATATCTGTCGCGAACTTAACGACCTTGTAGAGCTCTCCTCTGTCGTTATGGATAGGGTTATATGAAGCCTCTAGCCACACCTCTTCACCATAACGGTTAACTCGTTTGAATCGCTCTGATGAAAATTGCCCTTTTGCTAAACGTTGCCAAAACTCACGGTAAGCTTGAGAGCTCGACTCTTCCTGATCACAAAACATGCGATGATGCTTCCCTTGAATCTGATCAAGCGTATAACCCATTGTGTTTAGGAAATTATCGTTGGCTTTTAAAACATGGCCATCTAATGTGAACTCAATCACCGCCATAGAACGACTTAATGCATTTAGCATGTCCTCTTGCTCACGGGATGATTTGATCGTTCGCGTAAGTTCAGAAGCAAAAACAAAAAAGCTTTCTACTTCTCTGTGCTCATTTAAAACAGGCTGGATAATCGTTCTTAACCAGGCTTCCTCACCATTACCTTTCTGTACTTGCAATGCCCCATTCCAGAACACTTTATCTTGGACGGCTTTCTTCATTCGATGAAAGTGATCTGTATTGCGCGAATTTGACGGTACCAATTCAGTAATTGATTTCGTTAAGATCTCATCATCATTTAAGAAAAGTTCTTGCTGTAGCTTAGTATTTGCAGAAGTAATGAGGCCTTTACTATCCAATGTTAAGCGGATCATCTCTTCATCTAAACTGGTTTGGATTTGCTGCAGGATTTGCAACTCCTGCTTTAATCGTTGATTTTCTTGTTGAAGCGACTTATTAAAAAACATGACTTTCTCTCATTTGACCGACCTTCGGATTAGTCAAAGGTTTATTATTTGTATACCGAATAAACTGCAAGCGGCAAAATCGTTTGGTTGCATATTCAAACGCGATTTCTATTTCTTATCAAAGGACCCCGCAGGGAATACGGCGATTTTTTCTCCAGTGTAACCTAAGCGCAGTATACTGAAATTTCTTCAGCACCCAAGTTGTTTATATATTTATCAATATTAAAGCTCTTTATCGCCAATTTGAGGTTTGTATTTGTGGATATACTTATATGGAGAAGTGGTGTGTTCAGATCAATAAGCCTTTTCATTTAAAAAAAGGGCCTTGACTTAGTTCCAATAATTTTCGCCGTTTTACCGCTTTTCCACCCGACTTTTGAGCGATTACCCACTCCTTATTCGCTTGTATTTCTATTAACAACGCACGGAGGAACCAGCAACAAGCGCATCGATTTGCCCAGTATCAATACGTTGTGGTATCCGCTCATTCAGTTTGCCGTGAAGGTGATGAATCACCACCTCACCAGTCGACTCGTCACGATCAGAAATGAGGCAATGAGGTAATGAGGTAATGAGGTAATGAGGTAATGAGGTAATAACGCATGACACCAGAGATTACATTATGTGTCCAACATTGTGCCCACTCCTAAGTTTCATAACTTCCTTCCCTCGGACGCTTCTATCTCTCACCACAGCAACTATGCTTTAAACGACATGTATTCAATTGTCTAGCTTCAACATATGAAGGTTAAGTGAACATAAACAAGCGAAGGAAACAGGGCCATGGAAGTCGATAAAAATGATAAGTTAACAAAAAAATTACAGATAGTGATTCATTGGTCTGTAAGAGTATTGTCGATAGTTATGTTGTTTGTAATCGTCATGGGTGTGATAGATGTTGCATGGACGATATATCAAAAACTTATCACGCCACCTAAACTTATTCTGACGATTTCAGATATGCTAGCCACTTTTGGTGCTTTTATGGCCGTTTTAATTGCTATTGAAATTTTCATCAATATAACTATTTACCTGAGAGAAAATGTTATTCATGTAAAAATCGTCATGGCCACCGCGCTGATGGCAATCTCCCGAAAGGTCATTATTATAGACTTTGAAACCTTGTCTCCAATGTACCTGATTGGAATTGCGGCTGTAGTTCTTAGTATGAGTCTTGGTTACTGGCTGATCCATAAACTGCCCAATAAGAGCCATACTGAATAAACATCTCAGCCTCCCGGCTTTGCAGATACTCTCAAGGCATGAAAGAGCCTTGTCTTGGCACGTTGAAGCTAATAGATTCCTCCATGCTAGGCTCTATATACTACGAGACTACAAGATTATAGAGTAGTGCCTAGGCGGAGAAATTATCGATATTGTTTTCTAGCAGCTAATCTTTGAGTATTGGCACAGCTCAATGGGGGCAAGTGTTGCTCCAGTTCCCCCATCTGATATATACCCTCAACATCTATGCATTTTACTTTCAACTTTTCCGTGGTCCTCTTAAACAAGGTCGTCACGAGTAGCCTGAAGGATTACATCCGGCTAGAAGTAACAGCCAGAAAAGTGATTGTCAGGTGGTCGGTCATCTCGCCGTAAAATTAGCTCTTAACGTATACCTTCAGCTCAGTTTGCGAAACAGCCTTAAAGGTCAAAGTAACTTTCAATCCCATTCAGAGTGTTGGTCGTGGCCACAGCGGCTAATATCAACCCCATGATCCGACTTACAGCGCTAGCTCCTGTATTCCCAATAATCCTGTGTATGCCGCTGGCCATTAATAGCAAGATATAAACAACCAATAGTACCAGCAGCATCATAGCCACGGTCTGGACTTGCTCCCAAATATTAAACCGCACGTTCTCTGTGAGTAAAACGGCGGCTAATATTGCGCCAGGGCTAGCAATTGATGGAATGGCTAGAGGAAAAACTGCTGTATCATGATGACTATTGAGCGTTCTGATTTCTTCTGCTGGTTTACTCTCACCAAATATCATAGTCAAAGCAAACAAGAACAATACGATACCGCCCGAGATTTGAAACGCAGACAAGGGAATACGCATTGCTGTAAGTATGATTTCACCAGCAACAACAAAAAACAGTAGGATAGCAGCGGAGAATAGAGTCGCAAACAGAGCGACCTTACGCTTTGCCACTTCTTCATAGCTTTTTGTGGCTGCGATAAAAACGGGCACAGTACCTATGGGATCGATGACAGCAAAGAAAAAGATAAAAGTTGCCACAAAGTCAATCATGCTACTTTCTCCAGTACCAATTTAGCTTTAAGGATAGAAGATCAGCTTGAAGTAGCAGAGAAAATGTTTGACGCTAACATAGCGAGAGCTCATTCAGAAAAACAAAAATGGTGCGTTATTTACAATACAGAACTTACTTCTATCCTATCGATAACTATTAATATCTCAAAGGTAATGACTACCATACCTAACGGTAGTCGCCATCGCTTTAGACTTCTCAGAGAACATCAAAAAAACAAGTGAACGAGAAGAATATCGACGTCATAAGATAGTGAGGCTTTAGTGTTTATACCAGTGCTCTTTTGACTCCATTTGGGCTTTCACTTCTGCACTATATTCAGCGGTAGGTCGTGCCAATAACCTTGGAATGCCGATAGGTTCTCCGGACTCTAAACAATAGCCATACTCCCCTGTGCGCAAGCGAGCCAACGATTGTTGAATCTTAGGTAACAACTTTTGCTCTCTATCTATGATTCTTAATGCGATTGCAGATTGCTCCTCACTGGACGCCCTATCGCTTTCGTCACTGAATTCCATTGGCGCAATCATCTCTTCTTTCGCGCGTTCAATATGCGCTAACGTCGATTCATAAAGCTCAAATAATCGGTTTTCAAAAAATGCGAGCTGAGCTTCATTCATATAATCCGCCTCGGGCGCTGCAAGAATTTCTTCTTCTGTCATGACATGCTTTTTCTCTTCGTTCATAGAACCTCCACACCGAGATAAGAGTTCGCTCTCTAAATTCCGTACATCTGAATCTGTATAACTTAACGACGAATGAATGCGCCAATAAGGTGCAGTACTCGACACAGTCACAAACTGCTTGATGCCAGAGTTAAGATCACCGACTATATTAATTGTTATATTATAACATTACACTATAAAGAGCATGAGCATGAACACCCAGAAACTCCCTGTTACGGTTTTGTCCGGCTTTCTAGGCGCAGGAAAAACAACCGTTTTAAGTCATATTCTTAACAATAGACAAGGCAGAAAAGTGGCGGTCATCGTCAACGACATGAGCGAAGTCAACATCGACGCAGCGACCGTTCAGAATGAAGTTTCTCTCAACCACAGTGAAGAAAAGTTGGTTGAAATGAGTAACGGCTGCATCTGTTGTACCCTGCGTGAGGATCTACTTGAAGAAGTTACTAAACTCGCGCAAGAAGGCAGATTCGATTACTTAGTTATCGAGTCCACTGGCATCGCCGAGCCACTCCCCGTTGCAGAGACTTTTACTTTTGCCGATGAAAACGGGCTCTCACTTTCAGACGTTGCACGTTTAGACACCATGGTTACAGTAGTTGATGCGATTAACTTTCTGCGTGATTACGATGAAGCTAAGTTCTTAACAGAAACAGCCGAATCCTTAGGTGAAGACGATGAACGCAGCGTCGCCGACTTGCTCGTTGATCAAGTAGAGTTCGCTGACGTTATCTTGATAAGTAAAACCGACCTCGCTGAGAAATCAGAAATCGAAAGGCTTCTTGCTATTCTTAAAACTCTCAATACATCGGCCACTATTCTTCCTATCTCGAATGGTGAAGTAGAACTTGATGCGGTACTCGACACACAAAGCTTCAGTTTTGAAAAGGCACAACAAGCCCCAGGTTGGTTGAAGGAAATGCGAGGCGAGCACATACCTGAAACCGAAGAATACGGCATTTCCAGCTTTGCCTATCATGCGAGACGCCCTTTCCATCCAGAGAAGTTTTACGACTTCCTCCACAATGCGAAAGATTACGGCAAACTGATTCGTTCCAAAGGTTACTTTTGGCTAGCAACAAGACCAGAGTTTGTCGGTCAATGGAGCCAAGCGGGAGGCATCGCACGTTATGGTGTTGCGGGTATGTTTTGGAAAGCGATTCCGAAGGAGGAATGGCCGACGGATCAAGATTACCTCGATGCTATAAACGACATTTGGCAAGAACCATACGGCGATATGCGACAAGAATTGGTGTTTATTGGTCAGGGATTAGAGCAAGAGAAATTGATTGCTCGTCTCAACGAATGCTTGTTAACAGAAGATGAGATGGAGCAAGGACTCGACTATTGGTTATCTCTGGAAGACCCTTTCCCTGAATGGGAACAGTAAACGACTGAGATACAAAAAAGCCTCTCACCATTCGAGAGGCTTTCTCGTTACACAGAGCCAATTTTGGTATACCGAGCCAATTCAGTAAGTCCGTTCTCGAAACAACCCGAGCAAACATGCAGCGAGGGAATCCTCACCATCGCATTCAAACCGTCTTCTTCTGGCTCAACTTAGCTATTTTCTTTGGCCAAGGATCTTCAAATGTTGCCCCTTGTTGCCATTGCTCCAATTCCACATCCGTTAAAAAGCAGTTTTCCAGCGCATCAATAAACACATCGACTTCGTTTTCTTGCCCAATCACCGTTAAGCGACAACGACGATCACCAAAGCGGCTTTCAACGCTGTCTATCTTATCTTGTAGGATTTGACGATGTTCCTCTGTGAAGTTTTGCGATTCGTCATTGATTACCGAAGCGCGCCAAAAGCCTGTAATTTCAAGCCCCACATTGCCGTTTACTTGGCTCCAAAGTAGTGAAACATCGTCTCGAGTTGGGAACCAAAAGAACCCCTTACTGCGGAACACACCTTTAGTTAAATACTGATGGCAGGTATTCCACAAACGCGCAGGATGAAAAGGTCGATCATCTTTGATCACTTTGGCGACAAGGCTTTGTTCGTCTTTATCAGAGAGATTCAACGGCTCATTCGCCGTCTCACGAAGTTCTGCGGTTAACTGCTCAACGAGGAAGAAATTGTAGTCTTGCTCACCTTTCAACATGCGGATATCCAAGTTTCCCCACGACGTTTTGATTATCTCGGTGTAAACGTTAAGCGGGTGAATCGCCTGCGCGATGTTGCGAACGGTATTGTCGTCCACTTTGTCCGTCTTGGTGAGCATGATACGGTTTGAGAACATGATTTGCTCTACCAACAAGTTTTCAACGCCGCGAACACCCTGCTGCACGTTCTCCTGCCACTTAGGGATTAAGGCAGAACCTTGTCGATAGTCATCTCGCAACCAAGTCGCATCCACCAACGTAATTACGTCTTTGAGTGCGAATTGTGCGTTACTTTTGAAGTACTCGACCAAAGGTAAAGGATGACTACTGCCCGACGTTTCAATCACAACCCATTCTGGCGATTTTTCTGCGCAGAGCTTTTTAAGGGCTTTATCGAGCTGCTTTACACCACTCAGGCTGCTGATGCTGTCTCCACTGATCGTAACAAAGTTGCCCTGCTCTTCACTCACCGCATCGGTATTTAAGATAAGCACGCCATCGACGTCTAACTCACTCATGTCATTAACAATAACGGACAGATCAATACCAGAAGAATCGGCTTGTTGAAGAATGTTGCGTAAAAACGTGGTTTTCCCGGACCCGAGAAACCCATGCAAAATGGTGACTGGAATTGATGGCATACCTTTGACCTACAAACTCTGAATAAACACATGTTATAACATAACAATTTGATGAGTTATAGAAGGAATCCAATTGCTGTCTTAGACCCAAAGCTTAAGAATCGGTAAAGACCACAGAGACTGATTTTTCAGAACTCGCCTTCGTTTCTCAGCACGTTTCATCACCAGCAAAGGTCTGACTATTGATAAAAACAATAAGTGGTTACAAAACGACCATTGCTTTGTTTATAAAATTGGAGAAAGATGACAATACAGCGATTTATAGGAGGTGGTGTTATGACTTTAGTTCTTACCGTTCTTATTTTCCTAAGTTGTATTGCGATGCTCGCGATTGGTGTGATGTTTTCACGTAGGCCGATCAAAGGCGGAGGTTGTTGCAAAGCGTCCGATGTTGCGGATGTGGGCGCACGTAAAAGAAAAAATCGCAGTCATTATTCTTCTAGGAACACATATTGAGACTCACCTATTGCTCCAACCTCACAACACAAAATAGCATAACTGAGCCCCAACAAATTGTCGGGACTCAGTTTTTCGTTTCTACTAGATAATCAAACTCTGATACTCGCGCCAAAAATGAAGGTTTCTGGATGTTAGGAAGCGACTTCGCGATAGGTAAGTCGGCTTTCATTGCATCAACCGGACGATTACGAACTAAAACTTCAAAATGTAAATGTGGTCCGGTTGAACGACCAGTATTCCCAGAGAGGGCTATTTTTTGCCCACGCTTTATAACTTGACCTTTTTTAACCAAGATTTTATTCAAGTGTAGGTAACGAGTTTTGTACACACTGTTATGTTCAATCACTAAATAATTACCGGCATAAGGGTGCTTGCGGACCGCAATTACTTTTCCATCCCCAGTAGAATAAACTGGCGCACCGATTGGTGTCGCGAAATCCGTTCCGTTATGCGGGGTGACTCTTCCGGTCACTGGGTGTTTACGCTTAGGGTTAAACCCAGAGGTGATTCGGCGGTATGCCCTATCGACAGGATAACGGTTAAACGCTCGCTCCAAACTGTTACCAGCTCTATCATAGAACCGTCCATCCTCGGCTAGAAATGCAGCGACTTCGCCCCTCGCTAAGTTAAAAGAAATAGCCTTAATCTCACTATTGCCAGTTTTGTGTTCACCTAAATATTGCTGTTTCACTAATATATCGAAACGGTCACCGGCTCTAAGAGATCGCGCAAAATCAATCTTATCTTTCATCACCTGCGTAATATTTGCGACGTGGCCTGATGCCAATCCTACTCGATGTGCCGAGACTGAAAAACTCCCTTTGATTTCTCCCGAAAATAAGGTTTCACGCCATTCCCCTGAAATTTCCTGAAATTCGTAAGAGAAGGAGCCATCGTTTTCTCTAGTGTAGATAGCCCTCTCTACAAGGCTCATATGATAAATTAGTCGACTCAATTGCCCCATGTCATCCATCACTAATTCAAGCTCTTCACCGGGCTGAATCATATCTAGCTGGAGGTGATCAAGATCAACTGAGAGAATTTGCTGCAAAATACCGTAAGGGAGACCCAATTGAGCGAAGATACCACTGAGCGTATCTCCCACTTTAACTATGTAGTGTATTTGTTTAGGTTTAGGTTTAGGCAACGGAGTCAAACTGATATCTGAGGGAACCACTATCTTTGATGATGGAGGTGATGACGAATCACTGCTTTGATTCAGTTGAGTGCTGTGACTATCTTGATTTGGCTCATCCTCTGTAGGTAGAAGCAAAGCGACCGAAAAACAAAACACAGCAACGATTAAAGCAATAAATTTAAACTGACTCATGAGAAACTAAGTATCAATAACAACGATTGTTATGTTATAACATATCTAGGATTATTTTTACTCAGTTTAGTAAACGTTTATTCAGTTCACTGGATTGGCTAAGAGAAGACCAGTCATTCAACCCATTCTCTTTGAGAAGGCTCAATAATGAACACATTCAATTCAGCACTTATCGTTGCAGGAACACACGGAAACGAACTTTCTGGTATTTATTTACATAAACTAATCAAAGAAAAACGTTACTCTGTCAATAGATCAACCTTTTCAGCCTGCTCGATCATCGCAAACTCCGAAGCAGTAAAACACAACGTCCGATACATCGATACAGACTTAAATCGCGAGTTCTCAGCAATGAATAGCAATCATTGTCCTGGTTTGCATGAAAGCAAGATTGCACATCAATTTATCGAGAAATATGCAAACCAAGAAAAACTGTTGATTGTTGACCTGCACAATACAACAAGCAATATGGGAGCGACGTTGATTTTGCTTTCTAACGATGTGTTTTATCGGAAACTGGGCGCGTACGTCAAACAACGAATGCCATCAGCACATGTCCTTTTCGAAGAGCGAAAAGAATGGCAAGAGCAACCTTACCTTTGTACTGCTGGGCAATATGGAATAATGATTGAGGTCGGGGCGCAAGCACATGGTGCGCTAGAGTACAGTACGTTGGAGTTGATGAAACAGATGCTTACCGCAGTATTGGACTATGTTGAAAAGCACAACCTCAACCAAATAGGCTTACTGAGCGATTATGAGGCGTTTTTTTACACCGAAGAAATCAGGGTTCCACTTGATCAAGAGGGTATGCGGCAAGCACTAGTACACCCTACTATTTGTGGCAGAGATTTTGAGGCGGTCAAACCAGGAGCACCTTTATTAGCGACTTTCGCTGGTTATGATATCCATTGGAATGGCAAAGGGGAAATTTACCCGCACTTTATCAATGAGAGCGCCTACAGTACCGCAAATATAGCAATGGCCCTCGCTAAAAAAAGACGTGTTTCTTCCGTGTAACTTAAAGCAAGTAATTAGGCCACGTGTAACGTGGATACCTCACCCCATGAATAAAACTGTGCCTGAACCGCATAGGCAGAAAATACGGGTACTAACCCCACCCTAATACGGCAGCATAAGTGCCCTAAGCGCAGCTTTAAAAGAAACCCCACTAGAATTTTAAGGAGGTAAGACATTATGGTTAAAAGGAGAGTTTTCTCTTTTCTATCATGATGCCTTCTCCAAACATCGAAATAATCTATCTTCAAATTGGTCATCTAGACCGGAAGAGATCAGTTCTAGGCGGCTTTCTGAACACTCGTCTAGTTCAAATTCTGTGAGTCCATCTGATGTTAGATTGTAACCAAAAATACCGCTTCCCGTGATAAAAACCGCTTTCATTCGTTCGACCTTGAGGTCGAGCAGCAATAATCTCAGCTTTTGATGTTCGAACACGTTTTCAGCGGATATACGCCAACCGATACTGTAGAAACCTTCCCCCTGATTGGTTGCTTTTAGAATGCCGCTCTCAGGCATAGGCAACTCAGGAACAAGTGACTTTTTCTCTCTTTCACGATAAAGAACAGAGGGCGTTTTTTGCACGTCAATACGAGTCGCTCCCTCACATTCATGAAAAGGGATAGCGCCATGTTCAGCGAAAATCACTTTTGTTTCCCGCAGACCGAGCTTTGCTATATAAGCCGTCAGCTTTTGCTCATCTCCATCTTGATAGAGATCGCGCTTATTACCTACCACTGTATCTGCGATAGTGATTTGCTGGTTAAACGTTTCATGCTCAGTGTACTTAGGATCCGATAGTTTACGTGCATCGACTAAAGTAATGTTTTTTTGCAAAGCGAGAATTTGACGATAATACTCGGTCGATAGCACTTGCAGTACTTCTTTAGGATGACCAAGGCCTGTAGGCTCAATCAACAATCGATCTGGCCTTGCTTCAGACAATAATTGATTTAAGGCGATTTGCATCGGAAGACCTGCTGCACAGCACATACATCCCCCGGGGACCTCTCGAATAAACACTTGGTCTTGTTGTTTTTTTTGGCCTTGTAACAAGCTGCCATCAATACCAACTTCGCCAAATTCATTGACCAATACAGCCCAACGTTCATGACTCGGTTTATGGGTCAATAAGTGCATTATTGCCGATGTTTTCCCCACCCCGAGAAAGCCAGTGATGATGTTAGTCGGCACTCGCGAAATCAGTGGCTTATTAAAGTTCATTGGCAATTCTCCGGTAGCCTTGGACTAGTTCATGGTTGGCAGAAACGACGGATTCGGAAAAAGCTGAATATTCTGGCGGCACTTTAGAGATACTCTCTAAATCAAAACCGACACCAATATTAGTCATCGGTGGTACATGGAAATAAGCGGGTAAATCGAGGCCATCGACGACACAGTTATGACGAATAACACACCTCTCACCGATGACGCTATTGAACACGACGGAGTTGAAGCCAATGAAAACATCATCACAAACCTGACAAGGACCATGAATAACCGAACGATGAGCAATGGATGAGCGCTCACCAATGGTCACCGCAGCCCCTGCCTTAGAGTGAATTACGACACCATCTTGGATATTGGTGTCACGTTTGATGACGATAGCTTCCATATCTCCATGGTTATTAACTTCGTCAGCTCGAATAACAGCATAGGGTCCAATAAAAACGTTATCCTCAATAATGACTTTGCCACAGATAATAGCGGTTGGATCGATAAAGGCTGTTGAGGACACCTGTGGCATATGGCCCGTTGGGTTTCTTCTTAACATAATGCTTCCAGTTTGTTTATGGCTCTTTTTTTACGGTCAGCGACTTAACGATTGAAGGATAAACGCATCGCTGCAGCTGGTTTATCGATGACTTTGTTATTGGCATAAACTAGCGCGCCATTGACCCAAGTCTTTTGAATTTGAGCTGAAAATTCATGTCCAGCAAAAGGCGACCAACCACAGTGATATAAACTGTTTTCGTTGCTAACTCGTGTTGGGGTATGATCATCAACCAACACCAAGTCGGCGTAGTAACCTTCACGAATAAAACCTCGGCCTTGAATGCCATAGCGAATGGCCGGGTTGTGCGCAGTTTTTTCGACTACTTGAGTCAAACTCATATGACCTAAACGGACATGCTCGAAGAGAGTCAGTAACGCATGCTGAACTAACGGCAGTCCGGCTGGAGCCTGCTCGTAAGGCACTTGTTTTTCTTGCCAAGTGTGAGGAGCGTGATCTGTTGCAATGATATCTATTTGCCCCGTATTTAACGCTTTTAACAACGCATCGCGGTCACTAGGAAACTTGATTGAAGGATTACATTTGATCAAATTACCAAGAGCGCCATAATCTTTGTTGCTGAACCAAAGATGGTGAACACAAGCCTCCGCGGTGATTGATTTATCTCGAATGTCTCCCTCGTCAAAAAGTGCTAGCTCCTTCGCCGTTGTGATGTGCAGCACATGCAGTTGGCTGTGATACTTTTTGGCAAGTTCTACCGCATAAGAAGATGAAGCGTAACAGGCCTCTTCGTCACGCAAAATGGGATGGTCTTCGATGGTGAACTCTGACTTCTTAAGTCGTTGCTTTTGCTGATTTTGTTTAATGACAGCCCCACTTTCACAATGAGTAACAATGAGTACTGGAGAGTCACGAAAAATTGACTCCAACGCTTGCGGATCTTCGACTAACAAATTTCCTGTTGATGCCCCCATAAATACTTTCACACCACAATGTTGTTTGGGGTTAAGTTGTTTAATCTGTTCAAGATTGTCTTCGGTTGCACCGAGGTAGAAAGAATAATTCGCAAACGAGCTTTCTTTAGCGAGAGCGAACTTGCGCTCTAACGAGTCAATAGTCGTTGTAGCCGGACTAACATTGGGCATTTCCATGTAGCTTGTAATACCGCCGGCTACCGCTGCCCGCGACTCGCTTGCAATTGTGCCTTTATGTGTCAGCCCAGGTTCTCGGAAATGCACTTGATCGTCAATCATGCCTGGCAGTAAATAAGCCCCTTTAGCATCAATTACAATATCTCCGTGTTGTACGGATATATTAGTAGCAATCTTGTCAATTCTTTGATCAACAATACGTAAATCTGTTTCGGTAATGGCTCCTTCGTTGACCACCCGAGCGTTTTTAATCAATGTTGCTGACATAATTCATTCTTTTAGATAATTTATAAATGTGGCCAATACTCGGTCACCTTGTGAAGCTATAAGGGGAGATCGTGTGTCTGCCTCATAGGGGGCGGTTTGCGCATTCATCGCAAACACAGGAAATCTCAAATTGTGGGCTAAGAACGGTGAAGCCTTCTTGTATGGCTTTCGCACATACGCTAGAAATAACATTGGCTTCAACCGCTATTTCACTAACCTTTCCACACTGAGAGCAAATCAAAAACTGTGGAACGCCATGCTCCTGATCGCACGCGATTTGAGAACAAACGACGTATTTACTAGATGTATTGAGCTTATGGACAAAGTGCTCTGCTTCAAGGAAATCTAGTATTCGATAAACCGACATCGCTTGAATGTTTTGAGAAAAGTTGTGATTGCAGTAGTCAACTAGTTCGTAGGCAGAAAGCGGCTTCTCCGCATATAGTAGTGAAGTCAGTATCAATTTCCGTTTAGTAGTAAGTTGTTTACCTCGCAGCAGGCAGATTTTCTCTACCTGCTTCATGACGTCATCTACCGTTTTGAGCTTTCTCATATCTCTAGATGAAATCCAATGTGAGTAGTAAGCGACGTTCATTGTCTGCAACATGTGGAGAGCGATGTATAAGTCCAGTGGCTTCATTGCCTTCCCAACCACTTCCTTTGAGCAGGGCAACATCGCCAGGCTGCATTCGTCGTATTGCACTTTCAGAGTCGTATAATCCCGATAGGTGATCAGGTTGACCAAGACTACCGGCACCGAGTTTAGTGCGATCAATGGTATCGTTGGTTAACCATTCGGTCGCTCGGCCGGTATAAGTTATGACAAGTCTGCAAGGCACACGATCAAAGTGAAATTTCGGGCACATCGGGCTGTCTAGGCGAGTTAGCCTCAAACCTGCTTCTTTAACCTCAAACAAACAGCAGAACATATCGACGATTAAAGCAACATCTTCACTCAGCGCATCAGCACACGCATAGCCCTCTAACTTGCTTCGTACCCATTGTGCAGCATCATCTGGCGTGACACTTTGTACCAGTGCCAATCTAGGCTCCTGAGCCAGCATCAAATTAATGTCCTTCGTCAACTCTTTCGAGAGCGTTCGCTGCCATATGGCAATATTGTGCTCTGGTTTGTAGATGTCGCTAAGTATGTTCGCTGATGTCGATATCGCCAACGATGATGTTGTTTGGACACGAAGCGGGTTCTCAACTACATCAATGCTCATATATCTTCCTCCCAAGCGTTAAAAAGGTCAGGTAAAGGTTTTAATAACGTTGATTTTCTAGGGCTATGAGACCTAGTAATCGTTACGATTTCGCTCTAGTTCACGGACATATTGACACAGTCCCACCCCATGTAGAGTCAAGTCAGACAACGCTTGTGAAGAAATCAACGTTTACTCTCTCTCAATAGGAGACTACTGGTTGTGAGATCAATTCTTTAAACAACAAATTGTAGAGCCCCAAACAAAGCAATGTTATAACATAACAATTAATCTTTTCAATATTTACCTTTTTTGATTAAAAATAATTAGGGGAACATCATGAGCATGCGAGCACGGAAATTATATTCCGCGATTAGAAAAGTAACGCGTAGGTGAATCGCCATAGACCCGACGAAACATCGCGATAAAGTTGCTGGGCGTCGAATAACCCAAAGCATGTGCAACCGTTCCTACAGATTCCCCTCGAGCTATCATTTCTAATGAATGTATTAGCAGTACTTGTTGCCGCCATTCACTAAAACTCATGTTTAACTCACTTCGAATCAATCGTCTTAACGTCCGAGATGAGACTGCCCCAATATTGGCCCAATGCTCTACAGAATGCTTGCTGTTTGGGTCTATTAAAATTGCTTGAGTAACTTTTTGCAGTCTCGGATCTCTGGGCAGTGGGATGTGGAGTGACTCATGAGGGCTATTGACGATTTCATCGGATATTACGGCGAGAATACGTAAAGACTGTATGGATAGATCGTCTGTTTTGCTCCATATCGATGCTCTAACCGATAGGGCTTTCAACACATCGCTCATTTGGATAACACAAGGTCTCATTGGAAACCGCTCACAACTCTCTGGAGTAAACAGTAATGAACGACCTTTCAGAGAACCACAAAAATAAACACTGTGCATCGAACCCGGGGGGATCCAACCAGCTCGGTGAGGTGGTAGTATCCACGTTCCTTCATCGGTTTTGACCTGAATTAGCCCTTCATCTATACACAGTAACTGGCCTCGATGATGACTGTGCCAATTATGTGGCCGTTGATCCAAATGGTTGAAGTCGCTCCTTTCATGCTGCCACTCCTTAACGATCAGTGCGGCGCCATTTTTCCATTCGCTGTAATCAGAGTTTGTCACTTTATTTACTCAATTCCATTTTGGCCATTATTCATTATTTTCTGTCCTCTTAACGTTACCATAGCAAGTTAGCGTTCGAGTAACATTTTAGCAACGACCATTTTATCGAAGGCAGAACCATCATGAACGAACCTATCTTTATTATCTATTACATTACGGCAGGCTTGGGCATTGGCTTTCTCGCAGGACTCGTTGGTGTGGGTGGTGGTGGAATGGCCGTCCCTATTTTTGCGTTTCTATTTTCACTACAGGGAATAGCTGATACGGAAGTAGTGCATCTTGCGTTGGGGACATCAATGGCTTCGATGATTATTACAACATTGGGCAGCATGCGCGCTCACTACAAAAAAGAGAATGTAGACTCGACAATGGTAGTAAAAATGTTGAGCGGAGTTCTAGTCGGAACATTTTGCGCCACATTCGTAGCATCGTATCTACAAGGAGTCTATCTGGCAGGCTTTTTCAGCGTATTCATGTTGTATGTCGCTTATAAGATGTTCCTCAACACTGAAAATGAGTACAACCCTAACCCACATGGGGCTATCGGTAATATCACTGTAGGCTCGGTCATTGGCTCTGTATCAGCACTTGTCTCTATAAGCGGTGCGGGGTTGATCATCCCCTATCTTGTCCAGCAAAATTTTGAAGTAAAACGTGCTATTGGAACCTCTGCTGCGATAGGTTTCCCTATCGCGCTGTCAGGAAGCCTCGGTTACATGTTAAACGGATGGGAAAATACAGATTGGAACAACTTAGTCTTAGGATACATATACCTTCCTGCAATGCTCAGCTTCTCCATTAGTAGCTACTTAACTACTAGCCTCGGCGTGCGTTGTGCAGAGTATTTCCCAAATAAAGTTCTTAAGAAAATCGTTGGTATTTTGTGTGTTCTTCTAAGTTTCAAAATGTTGGTACAAGTACTTAGTTAGAGCAAATAACACGGTCACTAGTAGGCCTTGCACTATGGTGAAAGGATAAGCCTGCAAAAACTTACTTCTCGCTTTGCTGGTCCAAGCACACAATGTGTAAGAAAGCTCCTCATTGTTGCACTCTTATGACTTTGTTAACCTGGCCAGAATTACATCCAAAATGTGCTGATGATTGTCCTTTCTGGAAACCTCGTCACGCTCCTGGCAAAGTGCTTCCTCCCCTTCTGATGCGAGAATTTTAATGCCACGCTCAGTACATTCTGCGAACGCACTAAACTGACTCGCACTGGGGATCTCTTGAAATGTTACATTGGGAAGAGCAACAAGTGATTCGGCTGGTGTCAGTGCGGGATATAGCCGATCAGAGAGCGCCACCACGGTGATAGCATTGTTCATCAAGGCCAGAGTTTCAGGGACAAAAGTTTTCGTTAGCTCAGGGTTGATAACGACGACCGATTTCAGTTTGTTTTCAGACTGAAATCGGGGAAATTTTTGATCCGGGATGCTGGTAATATCAACGTTATTTTCACGTAACCAATGACAGTCTACATTGGTGGCGTTGTGACACGATGTTCGATATTTCTCCGGGCTTATTTGCGCTCCGGAGAGCATCAGCATAGATGTGCCGCCCAGAAAAAAGCCGACCCCCTGCACTGCATCAGTATCTACGCCTCCGGACAGTATCCCGACCGAACTTAATTCGTTCAGCCCAAGCACCAAATCACTGGTTCTGAATGTGATTTCATCGACAGCCATTTCTGCATTGATTTCGTTCGGTGCAGGAGGCTTTGGTACCACAACGACATAACCTTGTTGCGCCAGGCTCGAGGCTATCCAACCACTGTGGGAAAACGCTGACCGTGTTCCGCCCTGCGACAAAAGCACAACGGGAAATTTTCCACTTGCTAAAGGGGCATCTAACTGCGTTTCGACTGATTTAAAAATGTTCCCCCTACCAAACGTGAAATTGTTTTTTTCGTTCGTTGTGGGATACCAATAATAGACTTCTACTGGCTTATCTCTGTCTTCACTGAATCCCGTTTTGATTGTTAGCGCAGAATGGTATTTCGGCTCATTCGTACTGGCGCTGGCACTGACACACAATGTAGCGAGTAGAAACGACATTATTATTTTGGTTTTCATTTTTCCCTCAGCCGGTCAACACATTATTCTGCACGGCATCTAGAAAAATAACGCGCAGGAGATTCTCCATATATTTTGCGAAACATAGCAATTAAGCTATTCATAGTCGAGGTAACCCAAAGAAAATGATAGACCGCTCCAGCTAGAGCCTTTCTTTTCAATAATTTTCTGCGGATATCCACCATGCAGAAGTTTGTACTTTACTCATTGTAAACGACTAATCATGGCCTCTTAAGGCAACATTAGAAAACCAACCGTATTCACAATCCATAACTCCATAACTCATAGTTACACCGATGTATATCTAAGTGAGCTGAAGCTTCATTGCCCATCCAGTGCCCTTTGCATTTTTATAGCAAGGTAGCCAAGCACCATTTTATTACGGACCATTGCTGCCTGCGCTAATGCTTTTGTTTTGTATCGTAACTGATTTGCTTACTGACGTTCTTTAGTTGCACTCCTACCTTATTAAATGCCTTTTGAATAGTTGTGGAAACATGCTGGCGGCCCTCTCCTTCAAAAAAGTTAGCTCGATCTTGCTTCGTTTCGAATACACAGACTATTTCTAAACTTTGTGGAAAAGAAGAGAATTTGACGGTATGAGTCACCCAAAGAAAGCCATCGTAGCCTTTTAGCGTATCTTCACAAACTTCGGTCAACACTTCTCTAATTAGATTCTCGACCTTCTTATCTGATTTGCGCATGAATTAAACTGCCTTCCTATCTAACGCCTTTAATTAGGTCTCAGTCTACATTGTCTTAAACAGTATTTGGCAGTGGTATTTAGTCAATAGCCTGTAGATGAGGTTATTCGCACGAAGATTTACCGACCTACTCGCTTCGAACTACATCTTACGCTGTTAAAAATAAGCGCTTTGCAACTCTACAAAACGCTTCTAACTTATTAGATTATTTTAAGTGTGTTTCAAGGAATGCAGAAACCTTGTCCATTGCAATGCCGACTGCTTCTGGATGGTCATACAGTTCATAGTGAGACCAATTTTCCAAATTAACCAGCTGTCGGTCTTTTGATTGAACAGAGCGGCCATAAATTTCCTGCCCATCACGATAAGCACCAAACGCCCCGACTTTTTGCCCTACCACGGCCATAACAGGCTGAGTCAATAACGTTTCGGCAAATGCAAAGGCATCCCAGCTCAGTGTTTTCTGTGCATGTGAAAACAGCATACGAGTTGCACCACCTTCGGTTTGTCCACGTGATGTTTTGTAGTATTCAGTAGCTTCGAACACGTCTCGTTCTGTTAATCCATTTTCTTTTGCAAATTCAATATTTGGAGGAAGAAGTTCATCGATTTTCAGCTCTGAGCCGCGAGCTTCGGCTGTTCTCTGTGCAGCCATAGCTTCAAGATTGGCGATAGGGTCGTACATACTAAAGCCTTCACGGAACAAGCGGCCTAAGTTAACAGGCGTAATACCTACGACAGCTTTCAAGCGCTTTTCGGTTAGGGCTGAATTGATCATGTAACCACCACCGCCGCAGATACCGAGTCCACCAATTCTATTCTCATCGACATATGGTAAAGTTACTGCATAGTCGATAACGCGACTGATATCTTCAACACGTTGACTTGGGTCTTCTACGTAGCGAGGCAATCCTCCCGATTCTCCTTGGAAGCTCGCGTCAAATGCGATCACGACGTAACCTAACTCAGCAAGGGCTTTACCATAGACAGCGCTGGATGTTTGTTCTTTACAACTACCAAAAGGATGAACGCTTATCATTGTTGGGTAGCGTTTCGATTCATTGAAGCCTTCTGGAAATAAAATTAATGCAGACATATCCCAAGCCATATCAGCATTTCTAAAAGTGATTTTTTGCATATTCATAATCAATACCTTAAGAGTAAAAAGCCTTGAGAGCAGAAAGGCTCGAAGCAATTGAGCCTTTCATCGGGAATATTAAAGAGTGCGTTGGAAGAAAGATGCGAGTTGGGATACTGCGTCATCGACGTATTCGGCAACATCATAAAGCGACATATGGTTTGCACCATCAATGGCATACAAGGTTTTATCTGAACTCGCTGCACGTTCTATCAGGTCATCACTCATCCATTTGCTGCCTGCGTCACTACCAACGACAGCAAGAATTGGCTGAGTTAGGAATGCTTCCGCTTTGTGGTACGCATCGTAAGTAATGATCTGGTTTAAGTTACGAGTTAGAGCAAAACCCGGCGCATTTGGATGTTCACAACGTGGTGTGTGGTAATACTCCCAAGCTTCGCGTAGCTCTGCATTTGAGGCATCTTCTTCACGCATCGGAGCTAGAGGAATAGTCGCGAATTCTGTACCATTCGTGTCGGTTGTGCGAGCATTCGAACCAAATTCTAAGTAACCAACAGCGTCAGCATCGTTAACCGAATTATCCCAACCATTACGGAACATTTGGCCAATGTTTACGGCACTAACCATACCCAGTGCTTTGATTCGACGATCATTGATCGCTGCATTTGCACTATAGCCCGCACCAGCACAAATCCCCATTGCGCCAATTTTATCGTTATCGACGTACTCTAACGTTGTCAGATAGTCGACGACTGCGCTCACGTCTTCAGTACTCGTGTAAGGGTTTTCCATTTGGCGAGGCTCACCTGTACTTTCACCTTGATACGAACGGTCAAACGCAATGGCAATTATGCCGCTTTTTGCAAGTTTACTCGCATATAGGCCTGCGGTTTGCTCTTTTACGCCACCACCTGGGTGTGAAACAACAACCGCCGCATATTGTTTACTTGCATCAAAATCTGTAGGGAAGTTGATAACCGCTGAAATCTCAATACCTTGACCATTGAGATTTTTGAAAGTGACTTTAGACATAGCGACATTCTCCATTAGAGGTTAACTGTTCATCTCAGGCTGACCTAAGCTTCGAGGTAATATTAGTCAACACACTGTTTCGGATAAATATCGTTTTATCTACATGACTGTTTAGTTATACTTAACAAATGAGAATAGAACCTTCTTTAATTTCATCACTGACGTGGTTTGCACATATTGCTCGCCATCGCAGTTTCACTAAAGCAGCCTTAGAAATGGGGGTAACCCGTGCTGCCTTATCACAACACCTAAAAGCGTTAGAACAACAGCTACAAGTTCGGTTAATTAATCGAACCACCAGAAGTATGTCGCTGACGGAAGAAGGCCAACGTCTGCTTGATATTTTGCAACCTTCATTGGTGAACATTGAGCAGGTCGTTAACGAATTGAACGACTCTCATCTTGAGCCTTCGGGATTAATCCGTATCAGTGTATCAAGAACCGCTGCTCGGCTGCTTATTGAGCCCTATCTAGGTGAGTTCCTCTCTCGTTATCCTAAAATACGCCTAGAGCTAATCATGGATGATGGGTTTTCTAACATCGTCGCAGAAGGCGTTGACGCTGGCATTCGCTTAGGATTAAGCTTAGATGAACATATGGTTGCGATCCCTATTACTCCGCCGTTAACAACGGCAATAGTGAGCTCTCCTGAATACTTTAGGCAAAATGGACTACCTCAAACTCCTGAGGATTTAGAAGATCACAATTGCCTTGCTTATCGTTTTACCTCTAGCGGAACAATTGATCATTGGTCGCTAACCTCTCCAGATGTTGCAAAGCGCACCCTCGTTTTCGAGCCTAAAGGCAATGCTATTTTTAATGATGACTATAGTATGTTACAAGCTGCAATACAGGGTGTGGGTTTAGTGAAGCATATTGATTTATGGGTGGAAAAGCACATAAATGAGGGAAGATTGACCCGAGTTCTGACACCTTGGTGCAAAGAGTTTCCAGGGTTTTATTTGTATATACCTTCACGAGAGCATATGCCGAAAAAAATCCGCGTCTTGATGGATTTTTTAATCGAAAAGCGCGAAGCTCTGAAACCCAAAGAGTAATTGTCAAATTGCTTTAAGTAAAAAAAGCGAGCACGAGGCTCGCTTTTAACTTTCTGTTTTCGTTATATATTACAATAGCTCAACCGATTGTTTGGCTATCACAAATTCCTCGTTAGTAGGAATAACAAGAGCTTTGGCACCTAACAACTCAGATGTTGCAATAACACCTGCGTTACCAAATCTTGCATCTTCGTTACCTTTCTGATCTTCAACAAAACCTAACAGTTTTAGGTTTTTCAAGATTTCACGACGAATTGGTAGTGAGTTTTCACCAATACCACCAGTGAAGATGATGCCGTCTAATGAATCCAGAGCCGCGAGGTAGGATGTAATGTATTTCGCAACGCGGTAAGTGAAGATCTCAAATGCCAACTTCGCACGTGAATTCCCCGCTTCCATTGCTTCTAGTACGCCACGAGCATCACTTGTCACACCAGATACACCTAAGAAACCTGACTTCTTGTTCATCATCTCGAACACTTCGTCTTTTTCCCAGCCTTTACGGAAAAGGAACTCGATAACACTTGGGTCGAGGTCACCACAGCGAGTGCCCATCATTAGGCCAGCTAACGGCGTCAAACCCATACTTGTATCAACACATTCGCCATTTTTAACCGCACTCACTGATGCACCGTTACCTAAGTGCACAGTGATAAAGCTGCTTTCTTCAACCGGCTTATCTAGCATTTTCGCTGCTTCACGGCTTACGTAGTAGTGGCTTGTGCCATGAGCACCGTAACGACGCACTTTATGCTCTTCGTAAAGCTCGTAAGGAAGTGCGTACATAAAGGCTTTGGCTGGCATTGTTTGGTGGAAAGCAGTGTCGAATACAGCAAATTGAGGCAGTGAAGGGAACGCCGCCATTGCCGCTCTCATGCCTTCAGCGTTCGCTTTGTTATGAAGTGGTGCAAGTTCAGCAAGGCGCTCTACTTCTTGAATAACTGTTTCATCAACTTTCACAGTTCCTTTAAAGGTTTCACCGCCTGCGACAATGCGATGGCCTACAGCGACAAATTTTGAGCTCAAACCTAGAGTTTCGAGTAGTTTTACCACTCGCTCAACAGCGTACTGATGATGGTTACCGCCAGCTGGAATTGCTTCAACGGTTTTTTCTCCCTGATATTTCCAACTGATTTCAGCTTCAGGTAGGCCAAAACACTCACCAATACCTGATACCAAAGCTTCACCGGTTTCAGAATCAATAACAGCAAATTTTAATGAAGAGCTACCAGAGTTGATCACCAGTACAAACGAATTAGACATGAAATAGTTATCCTGTTGTAGAGCAGAGGTTGTAATAGCGCTTGTGCGCTGCGTACTTCTTGTTTGCCCCTCTATTATTCAATAATTTTTTAATCTTTCAACAATCTTTTAGTAAAAGCGATTTGATTGAACAAATTTTGTTGATCTGTAGCAAGTTTTGATTTTATTTGAAGACTAAAAAATATCACTTGTTAAACATAATTTATGAATAGGTCAATTTGTACAAAGTCAGATATATAAGCTACGTTGTTTATTGGGTGAACAAAAATAACAAACCAATCAATAAATCGGGGTAATAATGTGCCCACTATTGCATTTCTATTAGTGATCTTAGGTTTGATTTTGCTCTGCTGGGGATGGCAGATGACAAAAAACATCTGCTCGAAAACTGACGTAACCGGGTGGACTTTCCTATTATTGTTAATCAGCTGTTTCATTTTTGCTTATGCCGTTTTTTTGCACGCTATCATGCAAAAACCTATTACTTCTCTCTTAGAAACGGGGGTTTCTCTTATACTTTTTGGCGGCAGTATCTTTGTCGTGCTGGTGATTAAGTGGAGCAACGATTCGATATTAAAGCTTCATACTGTTGCTGAAAGAGAGAAGCGCAATGCCGTCCATGACGCTCTTACTGGGCTCCCTTATCGTAAATACTACTTTGAGTCTATCGAAGACATGACACAACCTGAAGGCCAATGACTGATTCAAATTATGAGATAACCTCAAAAACGTCGAAAGATTGATAATACGTTTCAAGGTAAGCTGGTTAATTTCTTTTCACAGCAAGCCGCACTGAAGGCTCCCGCTCTATCGTTGAGAACACGATTGCGCTAGCACATGGATTAGGGTATTCGGTCGTAGCAGAAGGCGTTCAAGACATGGACACACTGCATTTTTTGAGAAGTCGAGGCTGTGACATCATTCAGGGTTACTTGTTCTGCCCTGCCCTTAGACGAAGTAATAAGTTGGGTAAACAAACACGATGAAAAGCAAAACCGTATTAGACGCGCATAAAAAAGCCGAGCGCTTTGCTCGGCTTTCAATTCTTTTTGTAGCAACTTAAACCGTCGCTTTAATCACTCGTGATTATGCGTCTGTACGACGGCCACGACCGTGACCACGTTCACCACGATGTGCACCACGGTGATCACCACCACGGTTGCGATCGAAACGACGTTCGCCACCTTCACGATTACCATCGCGGTTGCCGTCACGGTTACCACGGAAACCACCTTCGCGACGACCGCCTTCACGACGATCACCACCACGATTGCCGCCTTCGCGGTTGCCACGGTAACCACCGCCATCACGACGACCACCATCGCGACGACCACCGTCACGGCGACCACCACGAGACTCGCGGAAATCATCGAAGTCACATACTACAGCACCAACATCTTGTTGACGGATACGTAGTTTGCTTAGCTTGTTCGCCGCGTCTGAAGTCATTGCTTTAGGTAGCTGTACGAATGTGTGACCTTGAGCTAGTTTGATCGCACCGATAGAACCTTTACCTAGACCTAGTTCGTTTGCTAGAGCGCCAACGATGTCTTTAACTTGAACGCCTTGCTCACGACCAACTTGAAGCTGGTAAGTATCCCAGTCTTGGTTGTTGAAGTTACGACCGCCGTCGCGACCACCTTCACGGCGCTCTTTACGACGTTGCTTGTCACGCTCAATTGCTTCAACCATTGGGTCTTCGCCAATATAGAACAGAGGACGTTTGCCTTGCTGACGCTTAAGAAGCATAGCAGCAAGTGTTGCAGGGTCGATGTCTAGAGAAGTTTGTAGTTTCTCTACCAACTCAGCAAATTTGTCTAGTGCTTTGTGCTCTTTCTCTGCTTCAAGCTCAGCGCCTAGCTTAGCTAGACGAGCTTCAGCAACTTGGTCACGTAGAGGAAGTTGGATTTCTTCCATAGATGACTTAGTTACACGCTCGATAGTGCGAAGCATACGAATTTGGTTAGTGCGAACTAGAAGGATCGCTTTACCTTTACGTCCAGCACGGCCAGTACGACCGATACGGTGGATGTATGACTCAACATCAAATGGGATGTCGTAGTTAAATACGTGCGTAATACGTGGAACGTCAAGACCACGAGCTACAACATCAGTTGCAACTAGGATGTCAATAACACCTTGTTTGATGTGATCAACAGTACGTTCACGTAGAGACTGAGGAATGTCACCGTGCAGTGCAGCTGCTTTGAAGCCACGTGCAGATAGCCAGTCAGCCAGACGCTCAGTATCTTGACGAGTACGTACGAATACGATTGACGCGTCAGTTTCTTCAGTTTCAAGAAGACGAGACATTGCTTCATCTTTCTCTACACCTTTCACTACCCAGAACTGTTGTTGAACTTTGTCTACAGTGTGGTTTTTACCAGCAACGTCAACCGTTACAGGGTCACGAAGGAAACGTTCAACGATCTTCTTCAGCATTGGAGGCATAGTTGCAGAAAACAGAACACGTTGTGCTGACTCTGGAGCGTGCTCCATGATCGCAGTTACGTCATCTACGAAACCCATGTTTAGCATTTCGTCTGCTTCATCAAGAACGAAAGTACTAACTTCGTCTAGGTGTAGACGTTCGCGATTGATAAGATCTTGAACACGGCCTGGAGTACCGACAACTACATGAGCGCCACTTTTAAGAGCACGCATTTGGTCGACAATAGATGCGCCACCGTAAATCTCTAGAACTTTCAAACCTTTGATGTTTTTACCAAGGTTTTTCATTTCCGCTGCAACCTGAATTGCCAGCTCACGAGTCGGAGCAAGTACAATCGCTTGCGGTTTGCGTTGGTTTAGATCGAGTTTGTTGAGAAGAGGCAGAGAGAACGCTGCTGTTTTACCTGTACCTGTTTGAGCTTTACCCAGCGCGTCAGCACCTTCCAATAGGTGTGGGATTGCCGCAGCCTGAATTGGAGTTGGTGACACGAAACCCATTCCGTCTAGAGCAGAAAGGATAGAATCATTCAGAGATAAATCACTGAATTGAATAACAGAATCTTGCATTGGGATCCTACTTAATTAAACAAAAAAACAGTCCCATATGCTCTTCCAATTCGATACTGATCCATCCAGATACTGATTCCATTCAGACGGGAACACAGCACAGTACACAACCGCGATAAGCCATTAGGGACGACTAAGGGAGGCGGATTATTCCTTAAAAGCATAAAAAAATCCAGAAAAAATTGAATTACATCACAATTTATTCTCAACAATGGTATTTTTAGCATATTTTTCCACCAACCCTACCATTCCCCGTAGATTCGCGTAACTCACAGATGAGAATTTCATCAATATTTAAGCCAATTTCTCGTGGTTAAATTGGCAAAATTCACGGCGAAATTACGCTCCACAGGTAGTAATAATAGCTCGCAATGATTATAGTGTGCCCAACTCCATAGGTAATTTAAGAAAAGATGTTTCAAGATAACCCACTACTCGCTCAGCTTAAGCAGCAAATCCAAGAAAACCTGCCTAAAAAAGAAGGCTCAATAAAAGCCACAGATAAAGGCTTTGGCTTTTTGGAAGTGGACAGTAAGACGAGCTTCTTCATCCCGCCTGCGTACATGAAAAAGTGCATGCACGGTGACAAAGTCATCGCCATTATCCGCACCGAAAATGAACGCGAAGTTGCAGAGCCACAAGAGCTGCTGGAACAAGCCGTGACTCGCTTTATTGGTCGAGTAAAAATGTTCAAAGGCAAGCTCAACGTAGCACCTGATCACCCACAGCTTAAAAAGCTATCTCTTAAAGCGAAACTAAAGAAAGGTCTAAAACCTGACGAGTTCGCCGAAGGTGATTGGGTTGTCGCACATCTTATTCGCCACCCTCTAAAAGGCGATAATTCTTTCTTCGTAGAAATTTCTGAAAAAATCACTGACGCGAATGATAAAATTGCGCCTTGGTGGGTAACGCTTGCTCAAAACGATCTACCAAACTCTGAGCCAGCAGGCATCGATAACTGGGAACTGAAAGACGACGCGGAGCTAGAACGCGTAGACATGACTCATGTTCCATTCGTCACTATCGACGGTGAATCGACTAAAGATATGGACGATGCGCTGTACGCGAAGAAAACCGTATCTGGCGATTTCGAACTCACCATCGCTATTGCGGACCCAACCGCCTACATCACACCTGAAGATGAAATGGATAAAGTAGCGCGTGAGCGTGGCTATACTATTTATCTTCCAGGCCGCAACATCCCGATGTTACCTCGTGATTTAGCGGACAACCTATGTTCTCTGATTGAAGGTGAAACCCGCCCTGCTATTTGCTGTACCGTAACGGTAAGTAAAGATGGTGTGATTGGCGACGATATTAAATTCTTCGCGGCAAACATCAAATCACATGCACGCCTAGCATACGATCACGTGTCTGATTGGTTAGAAAACGGCAGCTCTGAAGCATGGCAGCCATCTGAAGAGATCGCGACCATCGTTCGTGATCTTTATGAGTTCTCTCTTGCTCGCGCTGAATGGCGTGAGAAAAACGCAGTGGTCTTCCCTGATCGTCCTGACTACCGTTTTGAGCTCAGTGAAGATAACGATGTAATCGCTATCCACGCTGACATGCGCCGCAGTGCAAACCGCCTTGTTGAAGAATCCATGATTACCGCAAACATCTGTGCAGGTCGTACATTACGCGATAAATTTGAAACAGGTGTTTTCAATACGCATGCTGGTATCAAGAACGAGAAGATTGAAGAAGTGGTTCAACTTGTCAATCCAGAAGGCCAGTTGGAGTTCACAGCGGAGTCTATTGCTACACTAGAAGGCTTTGCTGCATTGCGCCGCTGGTTGGCTGCTCAAGAAACGTCTTACCTAGATAACCGTATTCGTAAGTTCCAAGCATACAGTGAAGTGGGTAATCAGCCTCTGCCTCATTACGCAATGGGTTTAGACATCTATGCAACTTGGACATCACCAATTCGTAAATACGGTGATATGATCAACCACCGTATGTTGAAGGCCGTCATCCTTGGTAAAGAACCCGTACAAAAACCAGATGACCAAGTAGGCGAAGAGCTAGCTCTACATCGTAAACATCATAAAATCGCTGAGCGAAATGTCTCAGATTGGCTATATGCACGCACGCTTGCTGATGAGCCGAGCAAGAAAACTTGTTTCACAGGTGAGATTTTCGATATTAATCGTGCAGGCGCACGTGTCCGACTTCTCGAAAATGGCGCAGCAGCCTTTATTCCTGGTGCACTAATTCTTGATAATAAAGAAAGAATTGAGTGCAATGGCGACAACGGTACCATCTCTATCGATAAAGAGGTCGTATACAAACTTGGGGATACATTGGAAATTGTCCTTACGGACGTAAACCAAGAAAACCGCAGTTTAGTTGCAAAGCCAACCCAGGTATTCGCTGAACAACCAGCAGCACAAACAGAACAGACTGTAAGTGAATAATACCGAATGAAGTTAAAAGGCGCTCTATTGAGCGCCTTTTTTATTTGTTATGTAAAACGATAAGAACGAGTATGCCGAACATTGAGATCATTCGCTTTAATCACTTCACTGCGCGCAAAAGTGAGCGTTACACTGCAACACATAATGGGTTATATATTGTTGAAGAAGGTGCCCTATTAGTTCATCAACCTAATGGTGAGCAATTTGAACTTAAAGCCGGAGATTTCACACTCTATAACTCCGCAGATCTGAGCAGTGCAGAAGCCGTCTCTAGTGACGGAGGCTTTAAAGCATTGGCTTTAGTCTTCAACCCAAATATATTCTGTGACTTTAAGAAAGCGCACCCGATGCTACGTTCCAAAACGGAAGAAAGGCGCTTCTATCCTTTTTCAACGCAATCCAGTAGCGAAGTAGCACAATTGAAGGACATGTTGGTTAAGTTAGCGAGTCGCAACGCTCCAGACTACACACAAAGCCATATCGCAATGGCATTGCTGTCGTTGATGGTTGAGGTAGAGCCAAACATCCTATCTATCATAGATGATGCAAGTAGCCTGAGCGACTCTCAAAAAGCCATTAAGTACATTGAGGGTAATATTGAAAAAGACATCACGCTAGAAGGCTTAGCGGCTCATATGAGCATGTCCATCGCGACCTTAAAACGTCGCCTCGCCGCAGATGATCTTTCGTTTTCTCAGATATTAAAGGTGAAACGGATAAACTTCGCAGCAACCCAACTGCGCAAGTCAGAAAAATCAATAACAGAAATAGCGTTTGAGTCTGGTTTTAAAAGTGCAGCGCATTTCAGTACAGCATTTAAATCCGTTTACAACATGACCCCCAAAGACTTTAGAAACCAAGTCGTTAAGCCTAAAGTATAAATCATGTCGGCATTCGCATCCGTTGGGCTCACCCTATTCCCAAAAACACGCTTGAGGATCACGCTCCAATTCGTTGAGTAAGTCCTCAAGCATTCGGCTAAATGGAAGTGGCTTATAAGGCACCCACCTTAACAGCTCGTTGTGATATGTGGGAACATAGAAATACCAAAGTTGGTTGTCCTCATCAAACATGATCTTCGCGACGGGAGAAGTATACTCGCTATGCTGGGAGTCGAGGAGAAAATGCGCCCGATGAAGCTCAACGCCATTTTCTACTAGCTCATAGAGGCACTTGCCCTGTTCGACAGGCAAGTTAGCATTACGCGCAGAGCAGAGCGATTGAACTGATTTGTATAAACGACTTGTCGCCATTTGGGACACTGACATCAACGTTCTCCCGATGGATGATAGTTAGAGCTGTCGATCCTAGTATATAACCTTTACATCATCACCGATGGTAGTTATCTACCTAACTCAAGTATAAGATAGCTATATTATCATTTGCCCAGATTATCATCTCAGTCCACTTGGAAACGCTAGCTCCATCACCTCTTGACTAGAAATAATTCCCCTGTTTAGCGCTAACAGTTCACAAAAGTGTAACCTGAACGCAATATCATAAACTCTGCTTTATCCCGTATATGGAGTTTAATATGTTACGTTTTACTGTGGCGACGTTGTTGGCCATAGCAGTCTCCCTCCCTACCATTGCAAAAGAAATCAACATCTCGGGTTCAACTTCGGTTGCTCGTGTGATGGATGTACTTGCTGAGGAATACAACAAAACACACCCAGACGATTACGTTGCTGTTCAGGGCATTGGTTCGAGTGCTGGTATCACCATGGTCAATAAAGGAGTAGCCGAAATAGGCATGAGCTCTCGCTATCTGACTGAAAGCGAAAAAGGTGAAGATCTCAATGTATACCCTATCGCTTATGATGGCCTCGCTGTTGTTGTAAACCGTACCAACTCTGTAGAAAACCTTTCTCAGCAACAGCTGTTTGATATTTACAAAGGTAAGATTAAGAATTGGAAAGAGGTCGGGGGCGCAGATCAGCCTATCGCGGTGGTTACTAGAGAAGCGTCTTCAGGTTCACGTTACAGCTTCGAAAGCTTGCTGGGACTGACCAAAATCGTTAATGATCGCCTTGTCTCGGATATCAGCCTAAACAACTTGGTTGTAAACAGCAACAGCATGGTAAAAACCATTGTTAACCATAACACTCGCGCCATTGGTTTTATCTCTGTAGGGTCAGTAGATCGCTCGATCAAGGCGATTCAGTTAGATGGTATTGACCCAACCTCGACAAACATTAGCAATCATAAGTACAAGTTGGCGCGACCATTCCTAGTGCTATACAAAGTAGATAAGATTAGCGATGCAGGTAAAGGTTTTATCGCTTTCCTTCGTTCAGAGCAGGGACAAAAAGCGATTGCAGATTACGGTTATACGCCAGTAAAAAACTTTAATCAGTAAAAATGAAAAAGAGAGCACCCTGATGCTCTCTTTTACTATGTCGTGTTCTATCCGGTTTCGGAATTAGAAATGCAGTTGAATTACAGAGACCACAACCGCACCAGGTCGACGAATACCTTCAATTTCCACTTTAATTTCGCGCTCAATCTCCAAACCTTTTTTGATTGGCGTTACTTTTGTTAACGTGCTGACTGCACGAACATTATTGCCTGCTTTGACAGGGTAAGGGAAACGGACTTGGTTTAAACCCAAGTTAACTACCATTTTAGCTGTTGGGAACATTGGCTTGTCTGGATCGACTGAATCCGTCAGTTTAGGCAGCAATGCTAATGTTAAAAAGCCATGAGCGATAGTTGTCTTAAATGGAGATTCAGTTGAAGCACGCTCTGGATCAGTATGAATCCATTGCATGTCTTCCGTTACCGCACCAAATTGGTTAATACGTTCTTGAGACACATGAACCCAATCACCAGTGTGAATAACTTCGCCAATTTTTTCACTTAACTCGTCATAAAGCTTTTGAGCCTCAGGTGCCATTACGATCGGTGCAGGTTGAGGTGCAACTTCTTCGTTGACGGCTGGCTGCTGGTGATCACGAACTTTTGAGAAAAGAAAGCTATTTTGAGCTTTCCCCAAAAAGTCACTCCAATAATCGCGTAACGTTGGAGACATCCAATTCATAAACTCGGATTGATGAGCAGAAATCGCATCAACTTTGTCTTTAAATAGATTTGTGACCTTCATAAACACCCTTAAGAATTCTAAGCACAACTGGCTATACCAGTTAATTTTGAATTAGTTCACAAAGTCTTGCAAATACTTTCGGGCGAACACATGTACCCTAAAAGCATGTTATGTCTTATATATCAGCAAGATAACAATAAAACACCATTTTATTGACGTGCGCCAATATAAAGTAAAAACTCTATAAATTGGTACTTTTTGTCCCTTTTTCACTCCGTTTTCAAACTGTCCAACATCACATCAGTGATCATAAAACAAGCAAACAGTACTTCTATTATAATTCAGCACTTTACAAGTCGGACTATGCTCCTTATTATACCGCCCACAACGGAGAGATGGCTGAGTGGTTGAAAGCACCGGTCTTGAAAACCGGCATACGTTAATAGCGTATCTAGGGTTCAAATCCCTATCTCTCCGCCACATTCAAGCCCTTGATTTATCAAGGGCTTTTCTCGTTTTAAGACGATCAAATGTCACCTAATACAAGTAGGTGATACATATGTATTTGATTAAATTGAGCAATAACGTGTTTTATACACGTATTTCCACTCCCGCTATTCTGCAAACTTCTCTGGGTTATCCGAGAGAGATTCGTCTCTCTCTGTTCACTAAATATCGTCGATTAGCTACCAAACGAAATGCTCAGCTTGCTAGCGCGATTCACACGCTACATGAACAAGCTTTAGCAGAAAACATCCCTTATACAGATTTTAAGATTAGCTTATCTACAAAGGTGGCGGAGATTCGCCAACAGTTCTGCTCTAATCTTCCGCATGTAGACAACCCACAGCCAAAATGTACGTCAATGAGTATAGAGACCCGAGCAATGCCTGCTCCTGCTCCTGCTCCTGAAGAAAGCGTAAACAGTCGTTTGATTGGAGCACAAGAACTTACCACAGAGTTAAATAACTTTATTCGTAGTAAACGTCTGGAACAAGTAACACCTTTGACTCTAACTCAATTAAATCAACGGTGTACTAACTTCTTGAACTATCTAGCCAAACAGGAGATCTGCTTATCTGCGAAAGCTGCCAACACTTACAGAGATCGCTTAATTGAAAAAGGATTAAGTGCAAAGACAGTAAAAGAATACATTGCAGCCAATAAGCAGTTCTTTGATTACTGTGAACGAATTGAACTCATTGAGAAAAATGTCTTCAAAGCGATAAAAGCACCAAAAAGCCGTGGAACAAAAGCATCCCAGCAACGCGATCGCTGGCAGTTGAAAGATCTTAAAAGGCTATTTTCTAGCTCCGAATTTCGTAAAAAAGATGTCCAGTTTCAGTGGACAACTAAAGTACAAGTCTATCAAGGATGTAGGCCTTCTGAAGTTTGCCAGTTAACGACTAATGACATTCAAGTAATTGACGGTGTCTCATGCATCACGATTTCCGATTCTGACACTGAACAGCGGCTAAAAACATCCAATGCTGTCCGCACTATCCCTTTGCATAATCAATTGATAAAAGAGGGTTTTCTTGATTATGTGCAAGAGCGCCGAGAACAAAAACAGAAACAGCTTTTTGATTATAAGCCGCACGGAGAAAACAAAGATTGGTCATTTAGATACCGTACCAACCTTGGGAAACTGCAAACCGCAATGGGGATGAAGCCCAATGCTCGACCAACGGCTTACTCATTCCGACACACTTTTATCGATGAGTTAAAGATTGCTAATACACCTGAGCACATAGTGGCTGAGATTGTAGGTCATGCTCATCCCAATATCACCTTCGGACGATACGGAAAACAAGCGAAAATTCAGCAATTGAATGAAGCAGTTAATAAATTTCCATCAGTAGAGGTGAAGTATGCGTAAACTAGCAAACTTTGAGCTTAAAGCGATTCTAGAATCCATTGAACATGCTGATTTTACAAATAACTATGACTTCTTCAATCTGTTAACTTGTGGGATATCAATTGAACAGATTAGAGCAGTATATAGACTCAGATCAGCTTTGCTGCGGGACTCTTCTAAAACGATCTTCGATTATCCGTTGTTTATTGATCAAATTTACTCAAGTGTTGAGTCCTTCTACTCAGTGAAGGAAGCTCTGGGATACGAGGTTGATACCCAAGAAATAGAGCGGGAAGATAAGCTTATATTTCTTATGCAGTTTCTAGCTGAAAACAAAATGCAACTCAGTATAGACCGCCGTAATACACCGTACTCCATTGCAATAAATCTAGGCTAGGAAGGAGCTTTAGTATGGAAGACATTCATGAACAATTAGGCGTCAGCAAAGCATATCTCAATGATACATTTGCCATGATACGTATTGCGAAAGACGGCGAGGTATGGATTCAGTATTCCGATAAACTCGATATACCTGCTGGCATAAAGGCTGTACGAATTGCAGCGGAAGTTCTAAAAATCATAGCTACTGAGTCAACTAACTATAACTAACAAAGTTTCTAAACCTAGATAAAAGCGGCTGTAACGAGCCGCTTTTAAAGAGATTTTGGGTAAAGGCAAAAGAGTCTAACGCCCGATACCGCAGCCCTCCAGCACTTTTCTTTGGAACTGTAAAGCTGAAACTAACTTCAATATGAATCTGATATGCAGAGGTAGTTTATGTTGTTCCAACATGTCTATTTTAAGAAATGCTATATCCAAAAAACAACTAAATACTATATAATATGCGTTTCAATGCATGGTTAGCATGATGAGTTGTTAATGCTGATTTTCAATTAGTCAGACTCATGAAGATAAAGGAAATTAAGTATGATCACACTGCCTGCTTCACTTAATATAGAAAAAATAGAGGATGTCATATCCAAAATATGTGAAGGACAAAGTAATCCCGAGTTAGAACTACCGATCTCTTCAAAGGGTTTCGCATTTGGAGGATACGCTGCGGCAATTCAGGCAGTAAATACGTGGGCTAGCAATAATGAGAAACGAGAACTGATTGTTAAACCTAGTTCTTTGGAAGTCGAAGAACAGCTGGAACATATAGTTAAATATCCACATAAGTTTACTGCTGCAATGATGGCAAAAAAAGTCTCTTTAAATTTCGATCAAAAAATGGACGTGAGGAAAAAAGTTAACAGTTTAGCTAAAGCAGCAATAGAACAACAATCAACTCACTCTTACGGTCAAAACCATGGACGACTTTGTTGGTATTCTTTTGTTGATCATAGTAGTAAAGGATTTGATAGAAATTTTTATCTATCTTCCACAACACAGCATGCTGCACCGCAAAGCCTAGAGCAGATTACAAATATAATTAGCTCTATGGTAAGGAAATCGTCCATTGTCGCGGGAGGTAGCGAACTACTTGGAAAAGAGGATGCTAACGAGCTAGGACGTTTATTTTATGAATTATTCGTCAATACGCATGAACATGGTAGCCGAGGTAAAAATAGAAATATATGGTTAAAACCCGCAACTAGAGTTATTTATACATATGGTATTAACTTATCTGACGATGCGGTAGCAAACTCAATTAGTAATAACGAAGTATTGCAAGATTACTTATCAGCGTTAGGAAAAACTTCTAGATCAACAAATCGATTTATTGAGATTAGCATCATAGATGCTGGTTTAGGATATAGCGGTCGTTGGCTTGCTGATAACCCTAAAGATGGTTCTTTTGAGCAACTTACTATTTCAAATGAGTACGAAATATTAAAAAAATGCTTCAAATTTAGAAGTACTTCTTCCAACAATCTAGTTAAAGGTAATGGATTACCAGCAGTAATGGCAAATCTTACCCTCTTAAATGGTTTTATGAGAGTGAGGAGTAATAGGTTATCCTTATATCGCGACTTTGTTAATCAACCATTTATTGAGCAAGAAAATGACAGTTACGAGTTTATGGATTGGGATTCAAGACAAAAATGCAATAACAATATAACTCAGAAAGCAAACGCTGCAGGCGTATCAATCACTATCTTAATACCACTTGTTGACAAAACGGAATTGGAAGGTAATTCACTATGAGTCGTTATTTTTCGTTTAGGTTCAATAAGAACGCTAATTCATCAAAGCAAACATTGGTATTATTTTGTCACTTTGATATTGATGCATCATCAATGATTAAAGAGATAAAAGAAGATGTAATGTTGAACTTAGTACCCAGTGATGTTGTAGTTCTTGGCTATGATTTGACAGAAGAGTTCAAAACTAAAATCATTGAAAACGCATTGTTTGTATCTGAATTTGAATCATTTATTGGTAATATAAGTGAAAAGTTAGATTTCCTATCAATTAGTGAAGATGGCCGTATTCATGAAATAGGTAAGAGTGAAGAGGTTCAGTTTAAAAAAGAGATGTTAACGACGGGTGCCAATCACATATTCAAGAGTAGAAAAGGTCTTATAACCTCTTCTCCTAGTTATCACTTTGAAAAGCCATCAGGAGATCATTGTGACAAGTTTATTCGTGCATCAAACTTATTTACATCTGGTGTGGAAGTCGCTTTTTTAGCAATTAGCTTACTTCCTTACTTATCCAAAAACATTTCAAGAATATATGTTGACACTTCATCAATTTCTTTCTTAGTTAGTATTGCTATACAGTTATCAAAGCAGTTTAAAAATAAACAACCAATAATAGAAAGCTTTGAATCATATTCGGTATTTGAGCAACCATACGGCTTTGTAACAAGTCCTGATAGTTTGGTTATTATATCTGCAACTACAAGTGGTGGTTTAACCAACACTTTGCTTAAAGATACAGCTTTTTCACAAGAAAATATCTTGACTTTATTTTATTCAAATATTCCTAGTGAACAAAAAGGGCTTTTTAATATCTCGAATGTTGTTGATCAAGGTATAATCTCGGTCCCACAAGAACATTGTAAGTTCTGTCAACAAGGGTCAAAAGTTATTAGGATTGAAGGCGAACAGTTCCTCCCAGAGACTCCTAAGCATGAACTGTTAGTTATAAAAAAAGTAGATTTTGATTTAAAGCGTCAAAATTTCTTTAGGGAATTTGCAGTTAAAGGTTTACTAAAATTTGACACTTCTCCTAATGAATATTGGGAAAAGGAACATTTTTATATTGATATAAATAAATTGCTTATTTCCAGTGCGGAAAGTTTCAAAAAATCAATAAAAAAGAAACTTAATAAACACTTTTCTAGAGATGTTAAAACGGTTATTTCATTAGATGATGATGGTTCTCTGGCATTGGCCAAAGAGATTGAAAATCAAATTAATGATAATAGTATTGACTGGGTTAAGTTTTCTGAAATAAATGAGGAGGAGCTAAAAGATCGTAGTTCAATATTTGTAGTTGCTGGTGCAATTACATCAGGAAGGAAATTATTAGCTACGGCAAGAAAGCTTCGTGGAATTTCAAATCTCGCTACAATCACTTACTTTGTAGGGTTCTCAAAATTGCCTAGCCAAGCGGCATTCGAGCAGCTTGAAAAAGATCTATGCTTGGGAGGATTTGAACTAGTCGTACTACGAAGTTGCAGCCTGCCTAGATTCAACGAAAGCCACAAATCCGTTTGGGACATAGAAAAAGAATACCTTTCCGCCTTTAGTGATACTGATGATCCGTTATCAGATGTAGACCATCATGATCCCTTACCTAACTTATTGGCAGAAAGAACGAACATATTAGACGCTGTTTCTCCAAATGATTTATTTTTAACATCAGCTAACGGTGAGTCATTAAAATTGAGGGAAACCTTTGCCTTTTGGGCTGGATTAGGACTTGATACACAAGAATCTAGCCAAGCTGATGTATATTGGACTATCCAAGCTATCTTACATGACCTGAGGAGTAAAAGTGACAATGGATTGGCTACGACATATCATTCAACATTGATTAGTCCAGTCTGTTTTGATCGCTTTAACGACGGTGTAATTCAAGCTTGTTTGCTGCGAGCAGCTAGACCTATTGAGCTTAACTATGGCGTCGATGAGATTTACAGTCGGCAAATGACAGATATAATAGTCTCTGTCCTACAAAATTGGGATAACCCACAAGGAGAAGCCTCTTTAGAGTTTCTATTTGCGCTATGGTGCGGTCAGCTAAAATTGCTCAATACCCATCTTAAGGAAATCGTAAATTTGGAACTTGAAGGGGTATCTAATGACATCAAGTTTCTTTTGAAGCGATTGGATGATCAAATAAACCTAATAGATTAAACGGCATAGATATCCTTTCCAAGTCTAGACAACTCATACAACAGTCTAGACTTGGACATCGTTACTTTAAGTATCATATGTCAAGTCGTTAACTATGGTTTCAACAATCCTTTCAGATATTCAGTTCGTGAAACACGAACCGTACTTTGTGAACCATATCTGAAACTCATTTGGGGCAATGGAAAGCTAGTCCATACGCCATGATATCTAAACTTTGGCTCCCTCTTCGGGAAGTGACGAAAGTTCACCAAGCATGTCTTTCAGTCCATTAAGCCAAACCCAATCGTCTTAGCATTTCAGAGATTGCTACTTTCCGCAATCTTCCCCAATCAACAAATCTACTGGTTGTTTTTTGACCGATCAGAACATTTTTTTCAAAAAATTTTCTAGGTCAAAAATCTCGATAAACTCAATGCGTATAGGTTTGATAAATAATCTCAAATTCGACATCGATTCTTTCTACTTATAGACAAATGATGTCAAAAGTAAATATTTTATTGTTAATTTTCAACGTCTTACATGATTGACGAATGTAATTTTTAGCCGTAACTTCCGTTTTGACGAATGACTTGCATTCGATAAAAAACGGAAAATATTATGAAAACTATTACAACTACAAAGTCACCAACTGTAAAAGACTACATCGACGCATATCTCATAGAGAGAAAATATTGTGCTGCTCCCTCGACATTAGCCTCCGACCTCAGCAGAGCAAAGAATATAAACGAGGCATTAGGAGAATTCCCCATCAATGCAGTTAGCCACACTCAGATTAATATGCTTCTGGTAAGTTGGCACGAGCGCTTTCGAAACAAAACCATCAACGAACATCTGACAATCTTACGTCGCATTTCTTTGAAAGCGGTACGTGATGGCGTAATTGCACGAAATCCGATGACAGGCGTACAGAACTTTAAAACAGTGGATCCTGAGCCAAACCCTTTCACAAAAAAGGAATTAGCACGGATGCATGAGTGCAAGAATGTCTGCACCCAGGGAGAGAATGCCGTAATGCTGAATCTGTTGACAGGTCTTCGTATCAGTGAACTGATAGCGTTGTCTTGGCAAGATATAAACTGGGAACGCGAAGTGCTCTATGTACGTAGAGCTTGCGTATTGAACATTTATAAATGTCCAAAAACTAAAGGTTCTGTACGTGAAGTTGATTTAAATCCACTTGCTTTAAAACTATTGAAAGAGCAGCTGAAACTGACAGGAAAGCGCCGCCCACAAACAATCAACATTCTAGAATGCGACAATAAAACATTCACAAAAGACTCTGTCAGTTTCATTTTCTTAAATACGAAAACGAATCAACCTTTTACTGATGCTAAAGAATTCACTGAGCGATTCTTCATCAAATTTCTAGAACAAGCGGGTGTGGCTCACAGAGGTGTTGGTCAGCTACGTCACACATTTGCTTCCCAGTGCTTAACCGCGGGGATCAGCAAAGACTGGCTCGCGGTTCAAATGGGACATAAAAGCACAACAATGATCGACAAACACTATGGTCGATGGATTCGTGAAGACTCACCCAACTACGCAAGAGAGGCTGCGCAACACCTTCAGGATATATTCGGCCTATCGCAAATAAAGCCAACAGTGACTTTACCTGCTGTTCCTCACTCTTCGTTAGTGTTGTTGAAAAAACTTCAGTCCAAACCACAGCTCATTCAACTTCTTGAAGGCATGCTGGAGAGCGACAAATGAGCACGGTGACCATTGAGACCAAACATAAAGTCGTACATTTTGAAAATGTGACGACATGGCAACCCGCTACGCTTCCGTCACACTTTTGCTCCGCAAAAGATGCACGGAAGCTGCGGGCAAGAGAAGGCTCTCTTGACTCTCTAACTCGACCTCAGGGAAGTCGAGAATGAGAACAATCAGACTGTTCCACCGACGAATGAATTACTCTTCAACTACAGAAAGTCGTGTGAAATGCGAACACTCTCTTGCGCATTCACTGCGGATTGCTCCTCCAACTAATGCCAAAATATCCAAGAAACTTGAGTGGAGCGAGGAGCTAAGTCAACACAATTTCATGTGGATAAACAACCATATTTCTCCAATAGAATCTTGGACTGAAGCTGAGCGGCTTGAACTCTTGTATAAGATTGTTCCACAGCCACGTATTCACAACCAATCAAAGCTTCAAACACAGCAGCGCCAGTATCGCCGAAAAATGAAAAACGCAATAGATAGTGAAATCAAAAGTGGTAACACGGATGCTGCTAAGTTTTTGCAGAGTATTTTAGAAACTGATGGTCATGTTTCGTACTCCTCTATTCAGAAGTTTTCTCTTTTGACAATGCAGCGCAAGAAACAGCGTCTCAAGATGCTAGAGACTTATCTGAACGCTCACAATCAACTACAACACAGAGCGCCGACCAATAACATATTCATCCAAGAAGGGATTTTTAAGATCCCTCACCGATGGGAGGTTGGTAGTGATCTGGTGAATGCTTCGGATTATATCGAGTTCACTCGACTATTCCTTGTTCATTATTTCCCAGACTATGAAATTAAAACAATTATTTGCCATGACGATGAAAGGGATAAAAACCAAAACACAGGGTGCCACACGCATTATTTTTTATCTGCGTTGAATCAGAAAACCAACAAATTTGATCTTCACAAACGTCAAATACAAGTTGTGAGCGAATACATAGAAAAAGTTACAGGGGTAAAGGATTTCTTTCCGAATGATTCAAAGTTGACACGTGAGGAGACACAAGACTTTGGGCATTACTTTCAACGAATGGTTCAGGATTTTGCGAATAAGCATTTGTGTCGTTCAAAGGGGTTGTTAGTTGAGTTTTCTACTGAAACAGAAAGGAGAACAAAGCAGCGTAAAGAAATGGATCAGCAAGCAAAACTTCCGAAAAGCCAGAGGAAAAACAACTTAAATAACTACTTGCTCAAAAGACAAGCAATACAACGCAAGGAACTCGCGAGTGATATTGAAGCTGGAAGAAGTGAACTAGACGATATTAAAACGCAAGTTGCTATTTCTACAGGCGAAAACGAAATGATCAATGAACTAAAAAGGCAAAATAGCCGAGATATTTCTGCTGAGAAAAAAGAAATCGTTCAATTGCGTGCTGAAAAGCACGCTTTAGAAAAGTTAGTTCAAAGCTTAAAAGATGACATCATCCGTCCTTTAAGCAAGTTCTGTCAGTCAGTTTTCTTGGGTTTGAAAGCTAAAGAATCAGGTCAAGCACGGATGGTTGAATCATTCTTAGATAACGCAATGAGAGATATGTTGAACCTGCCACCAAGCATGCAGGTTAAAGCAAAGGTACTGTTGGAATCAGTAGAGCTGCGCAAAAGTACTTTTGAGCGCAATAAGACCGACGAAAAGTCAGAAAACGATACGTTTGAAAGGTAAGTTAGTTAAGTTCTTAACTTACTAACTTACTAACTTACTAACTTACTAACTTACTAACTTTCATAAAAACAATAATAATGGTGAACAGCATGGCAAGACCGAAAACTTACACTGATGAAGACCTCATCCAAACCGCTAATGAGCTGATTAGCCTAGGCAAGAAGCCCAGCGGGTGGCGAATTAGAGAGTATTTAAAACGAGGAAAAACCTCCTCAATTCAGGCTGATTTGGAAAAGCTCATTGCTGACGGTAGGATTCCAGAAGCACAAAATGATACACCATCAGCGACAACTCAAGTAAGAACCTCATATGAGCTACCAGCGGAAATTCAGGAGCTTCTCGAAAGAAAGGAATACGATATCTCTACATCACTTCGAGATATTGTTATCGCTATGAATGACAGTATTCATACCCATTTTGAGTCAATTACTTACACACGTATTAGAGAAGCAGAGGCAATCAGCCAACACGCGATCAAACAAAAAGAGCAGTCTGAAGGTGAAGCTTCGGATATGGAACAGACTCTTCAACGGGCTACAGATGCAAATGATCAACTAGAGGAGAAAATTGAAGCTCTGCAATCTGAGCTAGTCGAATTACAAAACGAGAAATCTGAGTTATTAAAAAATATCAGTCAACTTACGAGTTCACTCAATCAAGCAAATGACAGGTTAGAAAACCAGCAAGATACCATTTGGGGACTCCAAGCCAGTCTATCAAAAGTCGAGAAAGCGCATTCAGCACTAACAGTACAACGAGAATACGCACTTAACGATGTGGAAAGGCTTGAGTCTCAGCTGACTGAACTCTCAGAACGCTATGAGAGCACTTGTATCAAACTAACTGAAAGTTCGTCTAAACTACAGTCAATGACAGGGGCACTGGACAATTCTGAACATAAGTTAAGCACTGTCCAGGATGAATATACCGATCTTTCAGTAAATTATCGAATCTTAGAGAGTAAGTTACATGAGTCTCAATCTAATATCTCAGAACTTAAGCATGTAAATCATGAACTTGAAAAGCAGCTTACGTACTTTTTAGAAGAAACTGACTCCATTTGTGATGCTGTCAATGACTCATCAAGTGGACACTAAAGTATGCTATGGTTACTACTATCGTCTACTTATCAAACTAAACAATATGGATATTCAAACGGCGTTAGAACGTCTGCATAAATTTGATAGGCAACGCATTTACGTATATACCAAGCGCAACTTGCGAAGACTATTTTTTGATGACAGTGAAGAAGCTTTTAAGCAAAGTTTACCGCGTTTAATCAAGTTCGGGGTACTAGAACGAGCTTGTCGAGGCGTTTACGTGTTTGCTTTTAGTCGCCACAAAGGTGGCTATACCATTGAATATGTGGCTAAAAGTCTACGTCGTGGTGAATACAATTACATCTCGCTTGAATCCGCTCTTTCAGAATATGGTGTAATTTCTCAAATTCCTATTGATCGTCTGACAGTAATGACGACAGGTCGAAAAGGTGTATTCAAGACTCCATACGGGGTGATCGAATTTACACACACTGATCGCTGCGATATCGATATTCTGAACAATACAATTCTGTATGACAGACCACTAAGAATCGCCACGGAGTCTGCGGCGATTCGAGATTTGAAACGGGTTGGTAGGAATACTCATATGATAGAAACGTACTAATTTCTTCCTATAGAACTCAGTTAATCTGTATCAAACCGCCAAACTGATTAATAATTTTTGAAAAACTATCATTATGTAATGAAGAAAGTAGCTTTCCATCCTCATGATTACTGTAATCAATAGAAGTAATACCGTGATAATTATATTTATCTTGCTGATACTCTTGCTTTTTTAGAGTAGATGTTAAAATAACTTGTTTACCTAATGAAGTATATATATCAAGCATTTTCTCTTCTTTGTATGTAGAAAGCTCACCATCTCGAAACGAATCAACAACTATTGGGAAACGGTGGCCTAGCTCTTCGTTAATCGCCAAGGTTCTACAGAAATAATATTCTTGATTATCACTTCCAGAATAGACAGTATTTCTCTTTGAAAATAAATCTTCGAAATTTAACCTTCCACTTGGGTCCACTTTTTTACAATACTTATTCATTAATAAAACCAAGTGATTAATAAAATCCTTACACTCAGTTTGAGTATCTTTAAATCCCTTTTTGATAGCATTAGCTGAGCTTTCTAATTCTTTTATTTCTTTAAGTAGATCACTTGCTTGCTTGTCATATTCTTCTTCAGAACGTATGTCATCGGAAAATAATGCAATTTGAAATAAATCAACAGGAGTTTCTTTCTGGATAGTTTTCAATTTATCTTGAAGAACATTTATTTCGTGAGTTAAAGATGCACTACTCTCAATTCGAACTTCAATACTTTCGTCAATAGATTTTAGTATCTCATTTCTAACCTCAATATTGCTTACATCAAACTCTATTTCTTTGTTTTTAAAAACAATTCGATTCGACTTACAATCAGAACAAATAACCTCACCAAGTTCTAAACTTCTATTGAGTGAGTTTAACTCATTCTTTAACAACTGTAGCTTTTCAATTCTAATAGTTTCTCGGTTCCTTTTTTTCTGTCGTTCATTTATGTCTTTGGTTATTTCTTTAACTCGATTCCTTATTCTTTCTGCTCTCTCTGCATCTTGTGTTTTAGATGTTATTACAGATAGTGCTGGGTTTTTAGATACCAACATCATTTTTTTCAATATGGATTGCCGAGAAGCTTTTAAATTCTTTATCTTTTCTCTTCTTTCTACTTCATCGCCACTATCAAATATCGGTCTATCAATACCTTTCAACTGACAGAGCATAGATTTGAAGTCATCTTTTTTAAAGTAATTACTTGAAATTAAACTAGAAGGGTTTCTTTTATCCTGACCTATAAAAAACATCTCGTAAAAGGTAGACAAATCAACGGTAACATCAATACCATTTTTGTGAACTTTAGGAAACGATCCAATTATCTTTGATAAAAATGTCCTTAAATCACTTTCCGAGTCAAATATTTTAATATTACTATTGAATTTCACTATAAAAGAGGAACCTTTTCTAATGAAATGATAATCAACAAAATCAATTTCTAGCTTAGTATAAAAGTAATATGACTTATAATCAAAACCTTCTGGCCAAATAGGGCTATTCCCAATAGCGTAGAACATTCCTTGTAATACCAGAGTTTTCCCTCGATTATTGTCATCACTAAATATTACATTTACATTATTATTGAATCTTTTCTCGCAATATGATTCGTTGCCATTTCCAATCGCAAACTCTTTAAATATCATTTTTTATACCCTGAACGATCAATGAAATTAGAAACAAGATTGATAATTTATCTAAGTGTGGGGGAATTTTCTTTACTTCTTCTTCAATATAATAATATAAATGATAAACATCTAATGTTTCAAATTTCTTTATGCCCTTTATTATTTTTTCCACTAGATTCCAAAAAGATTTTGACGTGCCTTTATCAAAAAAAGTTCGGCTTAATCTAGAGTTGCAATCAATAATTACGTCATTCATATCATCAAAGCTGGTGCTTAACCCTTCTTTATGTATCACTTCAAAAAATCTTGTTGGTAAGCTATCTTCTTTAAAAATATTTGAAACCCCAATCAACCTGCTTATTATCAATGAGTGAAGTTTATCTTTTGTTAAATATCGATTCAGATTAAGAACTTCACTTGGAGATGATATCGATATATTTTCAATTTCACTATTTTTAAGCGATGATTGAACATCTCTTATTTCGTTAAAAATATTCTCATATGTTGTATCACTGATAATTTTTTTAGCTCTAAACTTCGTTACTTTTTTTATATAGTCTGAGCAGCTTTTTTTGTCACCAAAAAAGGTGATAGATCTTAAAAAAGAATCAAGCATGCTTTCATCAATGCAGCCATGGTTTTTTACAATAACTTCCCGTAGCTTCTTTTCTATTCTAGTTTTTGTTTTAGGAACTATATTGTCATACCCAAAGCAATCAGCTTTGCTATCTATAAGGTACGAAGCATCTAGTGGTTTACTGAACAATACATAGTCATTAAATGTAAAATCTGAAATATGGTTGTCGTAGAGCGTATATAGGCTTGAACCGATAAGTGATGGGGTAAATTTAGTATAGTTTTTACTTTGAACATCGAGCATTAAATCAAATGACTCATTCACTCCCGTTACATCATTGAAGCAATCAATAACAACTATATCAACTTTTTCACTATCTTTTCTCATACCAAATAGATAAAGCAAAGACTTAGTTTCATAGTCTGCTGATTTTTTGTTGTTTAGTTCAGTATTTTTGAATATGTACACGATCTTGGTGCCTTCCAATACAGACAACTATTCTGTCACTTTCTTATGCAACCAAATGTATCATTCATCTCATAAGGAGGGGAAGTATTGAAAGCTCTAAACGTGACGTAATTTAATAATATCAACTAAATACAACGACATTAGGTTCGCATAGAAGCAAAACTAGTTTTCCTCATACCTTTTGGGCCTTCTTGGATGAGGCAGTGTGACTAATACATAATAAGTTCTACCAATCATCAGGATCACGAAGCTTTGCTTGTTCACGGCTTACAGCTTTGTCTTGAATATGTAGCTCAAGATCTAGTGATGACAGCAGGCGCATCAGACTTTCGATACTGGACGAGGCAGGATCACGTTCAAGTTTCGATACCGTGGTCTGTTTTAGACCCACAATATCGCCGACTTTGGTTTGGTTGCGCCTTTGATTCCTGCGTACATCACGCAAGTATATCCCCAGTTGCTTAGGACTTGTTATGAGCATATCTGCCTCCAATCTAAATTAACCCCTGTAGGGGATATTAGCACTTTAACCCCTGTGAGGGTTAAAGTTAATTTTACCCCCGCACAGGGGTAATCAGTAATAGCTAGATTAAGAGGTTTAGTTGACAGGGTAAGGATGTTAGAAAATATTTTGGCTTATATGCTTGATGCTCTTGCTAAGTTCGATTGTTTTCGTATACTGGTTGTGATTAACATTCGTCAACGTGACATTTGATTGATGAACGTAGAAAGCTAGAAAATTCAAGAGCTTGATATATATAGGTTTTCAAAGAGATGGGGTTCAAATCCCTATCTCTCCGCCACTTATTTAGAGAGCTCGCATTTATTGCGAGCTCTCGTCGTTTTAGCTCTTACAAAAACGAGATTTAGAAATCCTCGCTCGTAAGCGAATCCAGCACTTCACTATATTCCAGTTAAAAGCCCGCTAATGTTTAGCGGGCTTTTAACTTCGATTTTCTAAAGTTTAAGCAAACTTCTTAATCATTTCAGACAGGTCATTGGTGCAATTTTGCACTTTGGTGTTCATATGATTCGTTTCAGTCATCAGTTCATACGATTCACTGTACTTTAAATTAAGCGACTGGATGTTTTCATTTATTTCATCCGTTACATAAACCTGCTCTTCTATCGCGACCGCAATTTGTTGGTTTCGTTCGACGACGTCCTGAACAAGGGACTCCAGTTGTTGAATGCTATCCAAAGCAGTACCTAGCAATGTTACCGTTCCGGTCGACATTTCATTACCTTTCTCTAACGCAGAAACCGCTGATTTGCTCCCATTTTGAATCCCTTCAATGGCCGATTTAATCTCTGTTGTCGATTCCTGAGTTCTTTTAGCTAAGGTTCTCACTTCATCTGCTACAACGGCAAACCCTCTGCCTTGTTCGCCTGCCCTCGCGGCTTCAATTGCAGCGTTCAACGCTAATAAATTAGTTTGTTCGGCAATACCATTGATGACTTCAACAACGGTTCCAATTTGCTCGGTTTGTTGGTTCAAACGTATGACCACTTTAGATATTTCGCCGAGCTCACCCACCAGCTCTAGTACCGATTGGTTAACATTATCGATAACGCTACGGCTGTCTATCATCGTATTTTGCGCTTCTAACGTAGCCTCGGCGGTCGCTTGAGCATTATTTGATATCTCAGATGAAGAGGCTTGCATCTCGTTGACCGCTGTTGCGACCGAGTCAATCTCCACTTTCTGTGCGCTTAAGTTCTCCGTCACTTGCTGGCTATTTGTCGCAGCACTGTTAGCACTTGCGCGCGTTTTTTCGCAAGAGTCTTTTACAGACACGCCAACGCGCCCCAATAGCGCATTGGCAAATTGCTTACGCATCTTCATACCCAGCTCAATCTCAGCCAGATCGTTGATTCTTCCGCAGTAAATATATTCCATGAGTGGATTATTGAAGTCTTGCCTAGCCTGTTTAGCGAGCTTCTCAACTGGTCTGGTTAATACATAAATAGAGAAAACGGAAAGTAACGCAACAACGCCAAACGCTATCACTGGTGATTGATTCATTTGTAGAATGAGTAAGCCAAGAAGGTTTGAAATTAAAAGGAAGAAGGCCGATCTCATCCACAAACGTGTACGAGGAAGATACATTTTCCACGGCTTACGATTATTTCGAAGCTTCGAATACGCTTTTTCCGCTCGCTGGATGTGTATACGCTCAGGTTTAAATCTCACTGATTGGTATTCCACAACTTCACCATTAGATTTTATAGGAGAAGCAAACGCGTCAACCCAATAATAGCCGCCGTTTTTACGTCGATTTTTGACCATTCCCATCCAGTGTTTGCCAGTTTTCAGGTGAGTCCATAAATCTTTAAAAGCCTGTTTTGGCATATCAGGATGACGCACAACATTGTGGGGTTTACCAATAAGCTCCCCTTCATCAAACCCCGCTACTTCATTAAAGTTTTCACTGGCATATTTGATGTAACTGGAGGTATCGGTAATGGAAACTAGGCTGTAACTCGAGGGGTAATCGTATTCCGTTTCACTCATAAACATGTGTCCTTACATTGAATTAATTAACAAACGGCAAATATGAACTTATCGGCATAACATTCACATGCATAATGATAGATTGATTCAAAAATAAAACAAAATTATTGACAAGCTTACTTGTTACTTAATGACTCTAGTCGCATTTTTATCCTCTAATACAAGGCTTCGTTAATATGTACAAGACTGAGCACTGTTCAAAATTAATACACAAAAGCGCTTCCGTACTGAGTTCGTAAATTGTTATAAGTAATCCACTAAAGCGAAAACAAGGAAGACAAACACAATGACTATTCACTTTCGTCAGCTTGCAGCTAAGAGAAACACGACACACTTGTTTATTGACGATTGGAAAATTAACACTCAGCAGTCTTGGGGGATATTCAGCGCGGATGGAGATATTGGCTCTCTGCTTGGAGACCTTATTTGTGATGAAATATCACCAAATAGTGGGGAAATTAAGCTAAATGGGCTGTCCGTTGCGCAAGTGTCGTTATCAGAGCAACAGCGATTACTGGAAAGAGAATTAGAAAAAGATGATACGGATTTTCTTGATCGTATCGACCAAGGAAGCACTGTTTATTCATTAATCCTAGAACAGAGCCAAGACACTAACTTAACTGAACAGCTAGTTAATGATCTCGACCTAAGTCATCTTAGAGATAGTGGCTTCCGTGTTCTCTCTACCGGAGAAACCAGAAGAGTAATGCTCGCCCGAGCTTTAGCCACACAACCTGACTTAGTATTACTCGATAATCCATTTACTGGCTTAGATATTGCGCACCGAGCTGCTCTCGCTCGCTATTTACACTCGCTTTCTCAAAATGTGCAACTACTCATAACCTTCTCTCGCGAATCTGACATGCCTGAGTGGATCAATAGCATCGCGCTTTTCAGTGCAGGAAAGCTTGATAGTACAATGGATAAGTCCAGTTGGGATAATCATCCAATCATTGGACAAATAAAATCTCAGTCAGAGCAACAGAGTGAAGAAATGATAAGCTTGATACGTCAGCATCAGCACTCGACGCCATTCAACAACCCAATATTTGAACTAAAGAATGGGGCTGTCGAATACACCGATAAGAAGATTTTTACTGACTTGAACTGGCGCATAGACAAGGGCCAACATTGGCAGGTCAAAGGCCCAAATGGTTGTGGAAAGAGTACCTTACTTGGATTGATCTTTGGCGATCATCCGCAATGCTACAGCAATGACATTGATATTTTTGGTAAAAAGCGTGGTACTGGCGAGACAATCTGGGAAATTAAGCAGCATATCGGCATGGTGTCTTCAGCGCTACACCTCCAATATCGAGTCAATTGCAGCGCATTAGAAGTCATTTTGTCAGGATTTTACGATTCGATTGGGTTGTATAACCAGCCAACTCGCAAAGAGATGAATATTGCAAACGAGTGGCTCGATATCTTACATATGAGCCAGTACAAAAAAACCTCATTCAAGCAATTAGAGTACGGTCAGCAGCGACTATTACTGATTGCAAGAGCCATCGTGAAACAACCCACATTATTGATTTTGGACGAGCCGTATCAAGGGTTAGATTTTTTGGGTAGACGGTTAGTTAAGAACACACTTGAACTCATCGCTAGAGAGAATTTAAGCCAACTATTGTATGTGTCTCACTACCAAGAAGACCGCTTAGATAGCATCAAAAATGAGTTAGAGTTTGTGTTTGATGAAAATGCTCAGTGTTATAGAGCTAACGTCTACCAATCATAATGACTTCGCTGCGCAAGCTGCTCATAAGGTAATGGTTTGGAGTACAGGTATCCCTGATGATATCTCACTCCCATCTGCTTTAAGTGTTCAGCTTGCGCTATGGTTTCCACTCCTTCAGCGATCAATTGTACTTGTAATTCTTCCGCGAAGTGAACCATCGCTTTTAAGACAGAAGCACTAAGGCTAGGAATACCAATGGTTTCGACAAAGCACTTATCGATTTTTAAGTAATCTATGCGCATGTGCTGTAGAAATGCTAACGAGGTTTGGCCAGTTCCAAAATCATCGATCAGCACATCAATACCATGCACTCGCAGCGCTGCAATGCATTTTCTCGCCTCTGAATCAATGAGCTGACGCTCTGTTATCTCAACCCCTAATGAGACTTTGTTTCGGCTCAACTGTCTGTCGAGCAATTGAATTTTTCTGATCGCGTTTGGTCCGACTAAATAACCAGGCGGCACGTTAATACCAAGGTGGACAGGCTGATCAAAGCCTAATTTACTGAAGTCCTCTGCCGCTTTATCCAGAACGAAATCAGTAAGTAAAAAAACCAATCCACTTTGCTCTGCCGCAGGGACAAACTCATCCGGAGAAATGAACCCCTTACTTTGATGCTCCCATCGCACTAGCGCTTCAAACCCGAATAACTGGCCGGTATCAACGTTAACTTGCGGTTGGTAATACAGGGTCAACTCTCCTCTTTTTATCGCTCTTTTAAGATCCAGTATCAAATTGCGATGGGGATCAATAAACTTATTCAACGCATACAAGCAAAGGTAGATAACGAAAATAATTGGAATTGAGTACAAAAAATAGGAAAGTGTTCTCTGTTTGACGAAAAGATCGCTGGCTTCGCTCAAAGCTTCATACTCAAACATTTGCGACGATTTGATACCGATAGGATTACTTCCCGCTCTTAATGCTCCTTCAGGTGAAACTTGATCATGGATAAACAGCGCAGAGCGTTTTAGGCGTAAATCGTTGTTAAACCCTATTGCTGCATTAAAGTAGTCATGATCGATAATCGTTACGGCTTGATAACCCCGCTCTCCCTCCGTTACCACTAGCAAGAACTGATCGTACAAGCTATCAACACTACCAAGCGCTAGCGTTTGTCCCTTGGGAAAGGCGATGTGCTCAGCTAACGGTTTAGAGATACTTCCCAATTTCGAAGAACAAGTAATGACTCCCTCTTTCACAATGAGCATTTCTTCAATATCTCGTTCAAACATTAAGCTTTGCTGGAGCTCTTCACATCGTTCAGGGTGTAGCAGCGCCGTGCGGTTTTCTGTCTCTATTTGGAATAAAATTTCATCTGCAATTTGCACATTTTTTTCTAATAAATGATTGAGATTGTTTTGCACGCTTTCACGAGCTAAATACAAAACTTCTCCAATAACCAAGGGAATAGGCAGAAGGAAAATGATGGCTTTTTTAAAAATCGCCTTATTCAGCATATAAAAGTAACCTTTTATAAAACCGATTTACTGAGATGGTACCTCGATTCCGATACCCGCTAGCAACTCACGTTTTTTAACATTATTTGTTTGGATTAACTCAGTATGCGAAACGCTGAGTAATACCGCAAACTAAACAATGTCTTATTCACTCCTGTTCCAATTTAGTATCAAGCGCCTCAAACCTGAGACTTTAATTCGACACCATGTTATGTCTATCGGTACTTGCGAAAGTCTTTACCGGTCTGTTTCTCATCATGTAAGAATTACCCATTAAAATTATTTTTCTTTTCTCAGTAATTAAGAATTATATTTGTCGTAACTCCTACAACACGTTACAACACTCTCATGACGACAAACAAAGCTAATGCTAACCAGGTAAACGAAAAATCACTGCAGTTGTTAATGCAAGTTGCAGTTAGTCCGTTCCCAGTTTCTGCGAAAGCGCTAAGCGAGCAATTGAACGTTCCTTTAAGCAGCCTTTACCGACACTTAAAACTGCTTAAAGAGTGGAACTTGATCGAAGAAAGCGTTCACGACAAGACATTTGTCGTTGGTCCAGCGGCATTATTACTCATGCACAGCTATGAGACCGCGCAACATGGGCTCGACATGGTCGAAACCATACTGGCTAGGTTGGTACAACAAACCGGGGAAATGGCCGCTTATATGGTACCAGCTGGTTATCGTGCGCTTTGTGTCAGACAGAAAGAAAGTATGCAGGCGCTGCGTTGCAGCTTCGTCCAGGGTCAAAGTCAACCTCTGCTGCGCGGTGCCTCATCTAAAGTGATGCTCGCTTTTATGCCTCAAAGTCGATGCGAGAAAATCTTGAGATATTTTAATCAAGATCACCGACGCGACGAGTGGGAAAAAGAGCTCACAACCATCCGTAAACACGGATATGCCGTCAGTACTTCTGAGATTGACCCTGGTGTTTCAGGTATAAGCGCACCGGTAATGAAAGGAAGCAAACTGATTGGCGCAGTCTCGGTGATGGCTCCGGCCCACCGAGTCGAAAAGGATAAGCAGCGCATTATTTTACATGTACTGCAAGCGGCAAGGGCACTACCACCAGAAAGGTAATTCATCATGTTAAGCTTTTTCAAACGCTATAAACTCCATCACACAGTGAAACAGCCGCAACATTACCCTTTTTCTTTTATGACAGTGTGTGAGTATTTGCCACCCATGTCTAAGGGCGCGTTTGAATTAGCTGATCAAAGTTTGGAAAATGCTAGTGATTGGCTTTACCAACAACATGATCATGAAACCGCTGAAAACTTTGGTCACTTCAACCACGACAAGCTGGAAAATGGCGAGTTTCAGGAAGCATTAAGCCTTTCGCTTTCTCGCCACTCAATTCCTGTTTTAGTCACTAACTGTACCGAGGCAATCTTGTCCATGTTACCTGTGGTCGTGTCCTATCGAGACGAAGTGGGTGTGGTAAATATTGGACATGACATGAACTTGAAACCAACACTTGAACCACGTTTAGGCTCGGCATTTCATTTTGCTCTTTCTCGCTATCAAAACGTGCGATTATTTTTTGCTGGTGTTAGCGAACAAGATACAAAGCAAGAAACGTGGGAATACGCGGAGGATCAAGGTTGTGACTGGGTAACCGATAAAGAGTTTTCTTTTCGTCATCGCAATAATGTTAAGCAACAGATCGGCAATTACCTAGACCACTGCGACCAAATAATCATTAGTATCGACCTTGGATCTCTAAAAACCAAAAACAGCCTTGATGGCGCGTCAGAAATTGATATCCAAATGGTTCTACGCACGATTAGGCAATGTTTGGTTGCAGGTAAAGTGAGAGCAATTCAGCTCGTTGGCGATCGAGATTGTCTGGTGTATTCGAGACAAACGAAAGCCATACTAGAAGAGTTATATCAGATGGCTCCACTCATCGTTCACGCTGCCTAGCGTTATAAACGTTCAGAATCAGGATCGCGTCCTTCCTGATTCTGAACCAACATGCTTACTTATTATCCTTAACTAACAAATAGTTACACATATAAATCGACACACATCACACTTGCCTCTTGAACTAACCTGACACTTACGTTGTAATAAGGCCGCTAAACTTTGGTATGACATACGAAATAAAAAATAACCAAAGTTCAATAACTAAGCGGCTTCAGAACAAAAAAGTACCGCAGCTATTCCAATTTCAGTGAGCATTTGCTCACGCTCGCTTGATGCCATCTTGTTCCACTCATTAGGACATTTGATGATGCGTCTTTGCAGTATTTTCACTGCGGTTCTTTTTTTACCGCTAACCTCACACGCCACCACTTATGACGTAAAAGATCTATCTGAGTTAGGTCAACTTTGCTCACACAAGAGTTTTAGTATCGAAAGCGATGGCACGACTTATCGCTGTACAGGGAAACTAGTCCTACCCGCTGATGATAAAATTGTCTCCTCATTACCGGAAAAAGAGATAACGTTAAAAGCAGATTATGGAATTGTGTTAGAGGGGAATAATACGATTGGTGAACCCAATAAACGTATCTCTCTACACGCCCTCGCTACCGGATTAACGGTTAACAATGAGAAAGCATCAAACCTCGACGATTACCAAAACAAACACACTGTCATCTATGGTGATCTTCTATCGGCTTATCCAACAAAGCTGCATAACGTACTCATCGATGGGGATATAGAGCTAACAGGTGAGGCCCTTCATATTAATGGTGAGTACAACACCATTATTGGTGACATTTTGACTCACAGCACGACCAATATATTTAATACAAACATCTGTGGTAAGGTCGAATCACAAGGCGAAACACTACACCTAAAAACAAACCATCCTTTACAAGACCATTTTGTCGTCGGTGATGTTTCTGCGCACAAATCTCTGATTATAAAAGATATGTCGATCTATGGTACGGCTGAATCTGTAGGATCGTCAGCTACATTAAGTGGCTCATTCTATAGTTCCACCGCAGCAATTAAATACTTCCAAACATTGAACTTCAACAACGCTCCAAATCAGCCTAGTCAAGTTTGTGGTGAAATCCAACAAACGCCAGGAAGTGCACAAACGAAAGCACAAGACAACAAATACACGCAATACTGTGGATTGGGCGAGGCTGATTGTCACTACTCTTCCCAAGTCTGTCCAATCACCCCTCAAGATGTTCCGAATTGCAGCATGCAGCCACCATCAGAGAACGACTTCGACCTAAGCGTCACACCATCGGACGACATGGCACTGATGTGCGGCGACGATCTTCCGCAATTTACAGCAATGACAACCAATAATGGAGAAGTTGTAAGCGCAGAAGTCAGTGCAGCCCTATCACACCCTGACTTGTTCACTTTAGAGGTGATCAAAGGTCAGCAGACATTAAAAGCAAACCAATTTATGTCTGACGACAATGGTGAGCTCGTTGTTCGAGTGGTCCCGAACGATATTGATACCATCGCGTTAGGTACTAACTACACGCTGACTTTCACTATGGCAGAAGACACCAGCAAGCATCAAACTGTTCGCTTTATGTTTACGCCATTTATGTTTGAGGCCTACTCAAAGACGAAAAGCGCAACTTTAAATGAAATACGCGTTATTGCAGGTAAACCAGAAAACGTGCATACGCGATTGCTTGCTTGTGCCTCCACCGGCAAACCTGTAGTGGCAAGCAACTACAATGGTACGCCTAAGGTTTTTCATCCATTGGTTCAACCATTAGGAGGAAGTGAAGGAAACTTTAGCTATTCAGCGGAATTTAAAGACGGCTTGTCTGAACATGGTCTTATCACGAACGAGTCCGGCATATTTGAAGTGACATTGTCCGATCATTTTGAATGTGAGGGATTTGAAGAGTGTCCAGAAGAAGGCAAAGTGGAAGTGAAAGGGACATTTAATGTGCACTCGCGACCATGGACACTCGCTATTTGTGACAACCAACGTGCTTTGCCTTCTGGCACCTCTGAACAAGGAGAAGGGTTTCTTGCTGCCGGAGAACTTTTCTCTCTAACGGTGAAACCAATCATTTGGCAACCTGACGGCTCTGTAAGTGGATCTGTTGAATCAGCACGCTATTGTGATGCTTCTATCACCCGTAATTTTACGCTTGATGACGCTCCAGCAGCATCGGTTGTCTTGTCGAGTGAGCAACATACGCCATCAGAGACAGCGAACCAAACCTCAAAATTGCTAAAAAGTAGTGACTCACTGGCTCAGGCGCATAATTCAGCCAAGAATGATCAATTCGTCTTTAATGGATTATATTGGGAAGAAGTCGGGAGCTTGAGAGTAAAAGCAAACCTAGAAAGTAAATATCTAGGTATGACTGTGAACGAAGGCTATCGTTACGTTGGTCGTTTTTACCCAAAATATTTTCAAGTGCAAGACCAAGAATGGCACTACCCACATGGCCAAACTTTTGCCTACATGAATCAACCTTTTGAGAAAGTCACTTACGATGTTGTCGCACTCAATGCGAATAAGGAAAACGTGAAGAATTACGTCCACTTTTCGTCTAACCTTCAACAACATTTCGATTTAGGCGAGCTAAGCTCATACTCCGATCGGTTTTTGCCGCCTAAGCCTAAGAAGGTAGACTGGAAACTACTGGGTAGCGCGAGTGTTGGAACGTTTGTTATAGAGAAGCCCTCGACCAATGCGACTTGTAACAATAGCCCATGTTGGAAAAAGAACACGACAGATAAACAATACCCTGATGGCCCATTTAATAAAGGGACTAACAGTGACAGCAGCAAAATAGGTATAGTCACGACTAAAGCCGTTGATGAGGTAAACTTCTTCGACGATATCGAAATACTCACAAAACAACCAGACATTCGATTCGGTCGTTTGAACTTTCAAGATGTAGGTGGCAACCAAGGCATGGTGATCAAAGTGCCACTTGCTGTAGAAACTTGGCAAAACGGTCGATTTATGACTAACTTCGATGACAGCTCAACAACGGCGAATGGTGAATATTACTTCAGCACGCCAATTTGGTCGAATGCGCCTGCAAACAACGCCATGCTTTTTGGAGTTGGGACAATGCATGTTGGCAGGATGACCGATATCGTTGCAAGCCAAATTGACTCAGCACGCGAGCAAATACAATTCCACCTGGATTTAGACGGCTCAGGTAATCGCATCCCTTGGCTGAAATACGATTGGGATAGCTCTACAAGTGAAGAGGAAAACCCACCCGTCATTGTTACGTTTGGTATTCACCGAGGAAACGATCGCATTATTTATCGTGGTGAACCCAATATGCTTGGCCTAAATTAACGCGAAACGGCAAACAAAAAGAGCCCCTCAATTGAGGGGCTCTTTTCATCACAAACTGATGTAATTTACTTTGCGCCACGACGCGCTTTCAGGCGCTTCACCATAGCAAGACGACGCTCTGCCGACCCTTGGTCTGTTGCCGACTGGTTCGGATTATTACGACGACCTTGACGATTCTTGAATGCTGGTTTTGAGTGCAGCTTTTCAATGTAAGATTCACGCTGTTTTGGTTCATAGCCTGCAAGCTCAATACGGCGAATGCGTTGCTGGATTAGATTTTCAACCTGAACCACCGTGAGCTCTTCATCTCGGTTTACAAATGAAACAGCATGACCTTGTTTACCTGCACGACCCGTACGACCAATTCGGTGAACGTAATCTTCCGCTAGGAAAGGCATGTCATAGTTCACAACGTGAGGTAAGTCTTCAATATCTAGACCTCGAGCAGCGACATCGGTAGCCACCATGACACGTGCTTTGCCAGACTTGAACTCTTCTAGCGCACGACGACGAGCGCTTTGAGCACGGTCACCATGACAAACTACCGCTTTGATACCATCAAGTTTCAGCTCTTTTACCACTTCGTTTGCGGTCTCTTTGTAGTTCACAAATACCAACACTTGTTTCCAGTTTTTGCGACCAATTAGCTCTGAAAGCAGTTCCGTTTTTCGCTCTTGATCAACTGGATATAGCACGTGAGCAACTGTTTGTGCCGTAGTATTTGCACGCTCGACTTCGATACGTTTTGGTTTACGCAGAATGTCTTTCGCTAACAGATTTAGCTGGCTTGAAGTCGTTGCCGAAAACATCATGATTTGTGGGTCTGTATCCACATCCAGCATGATCTTACGAACTGCGTGAATAAAGCCCATATCCAAGATACGGTCTGCTTCATCAAACACCAAAAACTCTAAGTGTGCCACCGAGACATTACCTTGTTCGATGTGTTCTTCCAATCGACCAGGTGTAGCCACAAGGATATCAACACCATTTTCCAGTGCCGCAACCTGAGAAGACATTTTACGACCACCGAAAATCGCCGCCACCGACAGATTGGTGTACTTCGTGTAAGCTTTGATGTTGTCAGCAATTTGTTCAGCAAGCTCGCGAGTTGGAGCCAAGATAAGTGCACGAGCAGTCTTACGAGAAGCGCTACGGTTACTGTCTAACAACTGCTGAATCATAGGCAGAGAAAACGCAGCCGTTTTACCAGTACCTGTTTGTGCTGTAGCGAAAATATCATGGCCTTTGCGAGCCATTGGAATCGCCTTCTGTTGAATTGGCGTTAACTTTTCATAACCGCATTCTGCCAGTGCTTTAACCACTTCTGGCGCAAAACCTTGAGATGAAAATGACATTGAGCGTATTCCTTAAACAAACCACTAAAAATAGCTTTAAAAATTTAGCCGTGCACTATACCCGAATTTGAGTGATTTATCTCACTTTTCTCATTGAAACGCTACAAAAGCAAAAACGGCGAACGCAGACAGATTGCTGGCTCAGCGTTTCCGTTTAACATTTGTTCGATTTAACGCTTGATGCCAGACAACTGAAGGAGAATTTGCTCAAGTTCATCCCATGGCAACAGCTGAGAATCTATCACTTCTAATCGTGATTCAAACCCTTCTAAGCTGATTTCATTCACCGACACGACTCGGTTGGCAACATTAAACGCGTAACACCCCTGATCCGTGTTGACCACCGCTTTAACACGTTCAGCCGTTAAGTCCGAAAGCATTGAGAAGAGTTTATCAAAATCAAACGTGTACTCTGCCCCAAACAACCACCCGCAACTAAAATACCCTTGCCCTTTGTTCTCTTTACGCACAAAGGCTTCACCTGGCGGCAACTGGAATTGAGGCTCTTGGTGAGCATGGTCATGATGATGTGACTCGATATGGGAAGAAGCGCTGCCGTAAACCCGTTCGATATCCAAGACTTCTATCGGTAACTCACCATCATGAATAAGCTTACTGAATACTTTTGAGGGAGATTGGTCCGTCACCCAGTCATTAAACACATCAATGTCGTGACTGGTACAAAGGTCAACCTTACTGCCTATAACCACATCTGCGCTATCTAACTGGTCCACGAAATTTTGGTTAGAAAGGTACTTTTCATCACTTAAGTTACGCGGATCAACCAGAGCGATCGTCGCTTTTAGATCAACGTAAGGTTCATACTGTTCTGAGGTAAGCGTCGCGATAACTTGTTTTGGATGGCCAAGGCCTGTCGGCTCAATCAATAAACGGTCCGGTTTTTGGCGCAGTAATGCGGTAATACCGACCGACATTGGCACGCCCGCCGTGCAACACATACAACCACCCGGCACTTCTTTAATCAGCGCACCTTGGTCGGTCATCAATGCACCGTCGATGCCAATCTCACCAAATTCATTGACCAAAACCGCCCAGTTTTCGTTTTCCGGTTTGTTCTTCAGTAGATTTAAAATCGTGGTCGTTTTACCGACACCCAAAAATCCGGTCAGTATGTTGGTTGGTACTCGATTTGACATGCTTATCTCCGACACGTTAGTGCATTAATGCTCCAGCAAAGTATACGGAGAATGTGACTCGCTTCAACGCTTTTTATCGCACTCATCAAGCTCATTGCGTGATGCGTTGGCACACATTTTTCGAGCTTGTTTGGGTTGACTTATCAACTCTGAACGCTTCATATCGGACAAGTACCTACCGGTATAAATAACGCAAGTAAAAAACGCGATAATAGCGACTACGATGGGAAGAACTCCGAGCGTGTTTTCGAATTTAAGCGCAGCAATAGCCAACGCGAAAACAACGACAGAGATAAGTGCGATTGACTTACTTTTGTTGCTTTTCATAATAACTCGCCTTTCGTAAAGTTAGCCCCTAACACCTCCTGTACTAGAGGAATGCCAGTTTGAACAACATCCAACCTGACTATTCAATGCTACTCCTTTCGCTACTTGTGAAATTTGACAAAGCTAACATTTACTACAACATCAAACGACGAGCTTATTTTTATCTTTCAGACACTTACTGGATTTTAAAACACTTACTAGCAAATCGTTCCACCGCTTACCAGGATATCGCTATCATGGGCAATACAAACTTGCGCCACCAGCCTTAGCCCTTCGACTATCATGTCCAAAGACATAGAAGGCTGACTGCCATCTGCTGCTTGTTCTGGCAATAATGGAATATGAACAAACCCGTGACGAATCGGATTGTCTTTCAAGTAATGTTGGATCCCATAAAAGAGATGGTTACATACAAATGTTCCAGCACTGTTGGAAATCTGGCTAGGTATACCCTGCGTTTGCAACGTTTGCACAACACGCTTTATCGGTAGTGTCGAGAAGTAAGCATCAGGACCATCAGCCACCACGGGTTCATCAATCGGCTGATGACCAGCGTTATCTGGAATACGAAAATCATCGACATTAATTGCGACACGCTCTGGGGTTATCGCGCTACGCCCGGCCGCTTGACCTACAGTAATTACACAGTCTGGCTGGTGCGCTTCTATTGCTTCAATAACGACTTTCACTGAGTCATATCGAACTACGGGGACTGGGCAAGTAACTATCACACCGCCTTTTATGGCCGCAGCCTCTAATTGCTTGACCGCTTCTAAGGCGGGGTTAATGGCGTCACCACCAAAAGGTTCAAAACCGGTAATCAGGATTTTCTTCATAACAGCCTTTAGGAAAAGAGTTTTACAAATTATTGCACTCCCCTTCACCCCATCCAATAGCAAAAGTATTGATGAGATAAACCAGACAACATTATGTGACTCATGTCTAACCAGAGAGTGTTTTCTGCCTCATTGAATCTAGGCAAGTTCCGGACTATCGAGACTAACTTATTGATGATTAGTGGCAGGGCAAGGTTCTCTCGTTACATGACTCACGTAGAAGCTTGGTTTCCACGCTTAACTTAGGTAGAGTACGCGACCGCAATGCAATTCGAAGAGATTGAATACAATGAATATTGATAACCATGTAATCGAAACGATTGAAGAGTTAGAGGCATTTCTGCATTTAGTAGAGAGCGGCGCTCTCGGCCTTGAGGGTGTCACTGGCGTTGCGCTAGCCACCTCTAATACCGATGGTCGTCCATTTGTTGCCGTATTAGGAGAAAAGCACCAATTACTCCTCGGTCGCTGGGTTTCGCAGCACGTATATGACAATGGTAAAGACATCGTTCGTAACGGCCCAACCAGAAAACACTAAGCGCTCGACGCCACCTATAACATCACGCCGTCTTATACACCAAGCGTATGCTTTGAAAGCAATGCGCTTGGTGTACTCAAAAAATAAAAAAGAAAAGGCTAGCCTTTATTAATTTTGTCGGTATACTGCACATCAGCTCTTACGGAAAGAGCTATTAATGTAATTAAAGATCAAAGTTTCTCTCAGTTCCACATCGAATTCCTCGTTTACGTTCCTGCGACAAAATAGTTATCTCTAAAATCATATAGTAGCACTTGATATTAGCTAAAAATTCAATATTTAAAACAATCAAATATAGAGGTATCTATGTCTAATAAATTAACTGGTTCAGTAAAATGGTTCAACGAAACTAAAGGTTTTGGTTTTATTTCTCAAGACAATGGCGGTGATGACGTATTCGTTCACTTCCGTTCTATTGTTTCTGAAGGCTTCAAAACTCTTACTGAAGGCCAAAAAGTATCGTTCGTTGTTGAACAAGGTAACAAAGGTCTACAAGCAGCTGAAGTAACTGCACTGTAATTCTTTGTGTGGCATCAATGTTGTTGGTGCCACAATCCCCTTCCACTTATTACTGCCCTTACTATTCTCTATCTAAGTTTATATACCCAAATCACTTACCTCTCCCACACCATCATTAATCACTTTCAATAAAGTCACTTTGGTATACATCTTTAGGTAATCACACGGTCTACCTTGCAATTCCAGTTTGGAACTAAATTAATCTCATTCATATCTGAATCACTTCGCCTCATGCTTTGCTCATAAAAATAAAGTTTATAAAATAAAAGCGATTGGCGAATATAAGAGAAAAAATGAAATTAAATATATCTGCTCAATCAATAAATTCTAATAACTACGAGCACATAATCCCTAGCTGAGAGGTTGAGTCAACACTGAAATGTCATTACATGAAGCCATTTATCGGACAACACTTCATAGGGACAGCGTCTGGATTCACACACTTCGGAGCATTTGTTGAGTTAGAGGAAAACCGAATCGAAGGTCTCATTCCTTTATCAAGTTTCCAAAATGGTGAATTCGAATTTGATGCAGTCAAACAAAAAATTTCCAGCCAGAGCACCACGTTTACTCTAGGAGCTAAAGTGCACGTGTTGTTTAAATACGCCGATTCGAAACAAAGAAAGATCATGTTCAACTTAAAAGACGCGGAACACGCGGTAGGTTAGCCTGTTTTAGGTTACTTTCTAATCCATTAATCAAAAATAAAAAATAAGCTTTTAATACCGCAATTAACTTGTGACATTTCGCTGACATCGACTCATTCTAAAACCCTAACATCTGACAAAGGAAACGAATCTAATTTTTGTTTCCAGACACCATCGCAGAGTGTATTTCCAGCACTCTGTTTGCCTCGAGAGGTTCTTATGACAGCCTAGGATCTCTCGAGGCTTTTTTGCACCTATTCAAACCACCTGATTCTACATCCCAGCTATTATCCCCTACACAAGCTGTACTTTTTAACTAGTTCACTAGATCGACAATTGTTATTTAAGCAACTGATCACACAACCTCTTCCAAATTTTGGGTATAAAAGTATCAATACTTTCGTTAACTAGGATGTAAATAATGAAAAACTCGTTTGATCTCACTATGCCCAACGAAGAAGGATACTTTGGTGAATACGGTGGTAGCTTTGTTCCACCTGAGCTTGAACAAATCATGCATGACATCAACGCAGCTTATGAGGAATGCTGCAAAGATCCTGAATTTAAAGCGGAACTCGCTCGTCTGTATAAGCACTTTGTTGGACGACCTAGCCCAATCTTCCATGCGGAAAACTTGTCTAAAAAATACGGAGCAGACATCTACCTAAAGCGCGAAGACTTAAACCATACAGGCGCACATAAAATTAACCACTGCTTAGGGGAAGCCATTCTCGCTAAAAAGATGGGTAAGAAGAAACTGATTGCTGAAACTGGCGCAGGACAACACGGTGTTGCGCTTGCTACAGCCGCGGCATTGGTTGGCTTGAAATGCGATATTTACATGGGTGAAGTTGATATCGCCAAAGAGCATCCGAATGTCGTCCGCATGAGAATCCTTGGTGCTAATGTCATTCCTGCCACTCATGGGCGCAAAACCCTCAAAGAAGCGGTAGATTCTGCATTCGAAGCTTATCTGAAAGATCCTGATACACAGCTTTATGCGATAGGCTCTGTCGTTGGCCCTCACCCATTCCCTAAAATGGTACGAGATTTCCAATCAATTATCGGTAACGAAGCACGAGTTCAATTCAAAGAAATGACCGACAAGTTACCCAATAATCTCGTCGCATGCGTTGGAGGTGGTTCTAACGCGATGGGGCTATTTACTGCTTTCTTAGAGGATGAACAAGTCGCCATTCACGGCGTTGAACCTGCGGGCCGCTCTTTGCAAAAGGTTGGCGAGCATGCTGCAACACTCACACTCGGTGAGCCAGGTATCATGCACGGATTTAAGTCTTACATGCTTAAAGATGCGCAAGGCGAACCTCAGGAAGTGTACTCTGTAGCAAGTGGCTTGGATTACCCATCGGTTGGGCCTCAGCATAGTTACTTAAAAGACATTGGCCGTGTCAATTACGGCTCAATCAGTGATGACGAAGCGATTGATGCCTTCTTTGAGCTGTCTCGTGAAGAGGGAATAATCCCTGCTATTGAATCCTCACACGCTGTCGCTTACGCAATTAAACTCGCACAGCAAGGAGAAACCGGCTCGATTTTGATCAACTTATCAGGCCGTGGTGACAAAGACATTGATTTTGTCGTTGAACACTACGGCGCAAAATACGGCATTGAATCACTCATATAGCCTAACTCCGTAGCCTAACCCTACATGCAAAAAGCTACCTGGTACTAGGTAGCTTTTTGTTTTTGTCTACTATTTTAAGAAGCAAGTCCCTTTACTCACTGCTCTCACTATACCTTTAGAGCATAATTCGATTAACCGATAAGAGCTGGAATGCCTGGAAGCTGACCAACAATAGCAAGGGAGCCTGCACAAACGATAAACGCAGTGCCAGGAATCAGATATTTATCTTTGCGCGATAGTTCGTTAGCACGCTCATGGTCGCCGATAAGCCCGAGGTTATCCAACAGCATCGTGATTGCCCAACCGAAGACTGGATTAACGAATGCACAGGCAAAAATACAGATACCCGCACTGAGTGAATCTTTATGCTTATGGATCATCTGCATACCCGCTTCAAGGAGTGGTAAGAATACACCCACAATCAAAGCAACGCGCAGAACAGGTTCCCACATTGCTAGATCCATTGGGTAGCCAATTACCGCCGCCGCAATACACATGAAACCCGTCAACAGAGCGCCACCTGGAATAGGACGCTTGGCAATTGCGGCAGGAATCATGTACGTTCCCCAAGAAGAAGCTAGGTTTCCGCCCCCTAAGAGTGAACCAACCCCCTGACGAACAGATGCTCCGACCATCGTGTCGTCGACATCCATGAGTACACCTTTCGCTTCTTTTGGGTAGTTAAGTTCTTGAAACACACGATGGCCGAGATAATCAGGGGACCACATAGCGACTGCCAGTAGAGCAAATGGAGTCACGGCAATAAAGTGCTCTAGGGTTGGCCAGCCTAGCTGCCAGCCTGTATCTTCACCCCACCAGTAGAATGGACTGAAATTAGGCAGGCCCGGTTCTGTGGTAAAGGCAAACTCAGCGCCCATCAAATAAGCAACAATACCCGCGAGTGCAGAGCACAATGGGATAGCGAGCCAACGTTTATTGATCTTGGCTAAGTAAGCGTAAACCATAACGGTTAGGCCTATGACCACAAACGAAATGTAACCTTGGTCCGTACTTGCAGCCCACGCTTCCGTCTTATTAATTTGCCCGAGCAACCCAACGGCACCAAGGTAGATCAACAACCCTCCTCGAACCCCGATACCAGTCAGAGTCATGAGTTTAGAGCCACCTTTGGTTAAGGCGAGAATTAACCCAAAAACACATACCATCAAACCTAGCGCGAGAGGGTGCCCTCCTGCAGCTGCAATCATAGGAATCAGCGGTATCATTGGGCCATGGGTTCCCGCTAAGTTTGCATTCGGGTTTAGGATGGCAGAAAACAGGATGACGAACAGGGCTCCAGCGATAAGTAATTCGTAACGCACGTTTTCTGCAATGAATTCCGGAGATAAACCAAACTGAGCAGCAAAAGCGGAAACCATGGCAGTGACCATAACCACTTTACCAATGGTTGCTGCTAATGCCGGTACCCAGTCTTCGATTTCAATACTGTAATCACGTGAGGGCAAATGAATTCCCCAGCGACGGAAACTCATGACGGTTAAATCATGATTTAGAAAGTCTTCTCGGTTTTCAAATTCATGCGGTTTTTTGCGCACATCCCTGTAAAAAGTCTTACTTTTGTCAGACATTGAGTCATCCTTTTATGTTTCAACGTTGAACTACGTCAACTAGAGTTTCGCTTGGTAGACAGGCCTTCGACCAATACGAGACAACACCCACATCAAACTTCTAGGCCATACTAAGAAAGCGGCATGAACCAATTTTGATTTTGAGCTTATTAAGCATGTGTTGCTATGGGTAGGAATATTAGACATTAGTAAAAGAACAACAAGAATCTCACTTATTATACAATAATTTAACATCGAGCTGGGACGCTTGAACTTTTAAGAGTCATTTTTGAGCAGAGAGCCAAGTAGAGCGGCCAATTCCGATTTATACTTTCAAGGTAGAGAGCACTGTGCTCGCATCCATCGCAAAGTAACTATAGATATCTCTACATTGTATACTTTGTTAAACTCCGCCCTTTAATGAGTAAGGCCCTTAAAAATGATGACTGACGAAGAGAGAATCGAGCTGCAACAGAACAATCCACTGCACGGATTAAAGCTAGAGACTATGTTGCAAGAGTTAGTGGATTTTTACGGCTGGGACATTCTAGATACAGCAATGCGTTTTAATTGCTTTAACACTAAGCCTTCGATTGCAAGTAGCGTGAAGTATTTAAAGAAAACCGAATGGGCGAGAGAAAAATTAGAAAACTTTTACCT